>CALWRN010000022.1 GCA_944383975.1 uncultured Clostridia bacterium
GCCTATCAAGGGCTCTATATTTTTTGAAATATAAGAAACATTTATATGTTTCTTTTGAATCTTATAAAACATTATAAAAAGTTTGTAATGTTTAATATTAATAATTAAAATAAATATTAGGAGAAAATAAAAAATAAAAATGGAAGGAAACCCGAGAAAGAAAAATCAAAAAAAACAATCAAAATTTGCAGTTTGGTTTAAGTGGCCATTAATAGCCCTTATAATATCATTTACTGTGTCTATGGCTTTTGGTGTATTAAGTGAAATTGCTTTATCAAATGCAAGTATTGCAATTTCTATAGTTGTAATTTTAGTATTCCTTTTTATATCAGTGATTACAGATATGATTGGTGTGGCAATTGCTTCATGTGATGAAAAACCTTTTAGGGCAATGGATGCAAGAAAAATTAGAGGAGCGAAAGAATCTATTCGTTTAGTTAAAAATGCTGATAAGGTATCAAGTATTTTTGCAGATATTTTAGGTGATATTTGTGGTATTTTAAGTGGTGCTGCAGGTGCTACAGTTACTGCTGCATTTATAAGAGATAGTATGCCTCCAATATTGACTGTTGTTATTGCTTCTTTAGTTTCTGCTGTTATTGCTGCATTAATTATTTCAGGAAAAGCATTAATGAAAAGATATTCAATGTTACATTGTGAAAAGATTATTTTAATTTTAGGAAAAATTTTGAGTATCTTTCATCTTCCACATAGAAAAAACAATAAAAATAAAAATGTTAAAGAAAGTAAAAAGAATATAGAAAAAGAAGAATTAGATTCACAAAAATCTGAAGATAATACAGACGACAATCAAAAAGAAGAAATTGATGCTACAAAATTAAATGAAAATAGTGAAAACAAAGATACTAGCAATATGGAAGAAACCAACGATAAAGAAAGCGCAAATGACAAAGAAAAACCAAAGACAAATGAATAAAAAATAAAAGTAAAATTAAGAATGGTTTTTAAGAATAAAAAAAAGATAGTTAATTACTATCTTTTTTTATTCTAAACATAGGGCTTTTTGATCATGGCTGACAAGAAGATCGTTGACAGTGAAAATATCGTAAACAGCGTTTTCAATGCAAAACATTATAATGATATCAGCCAAGCGATTTTTTGAAAAATTATAACCAGCTTTTGCAAGCAGTTTTTCTGCTTTAGTGAAATTTAGATGTAGTGCAATGATTAAGGCAAAAACAGTATATTTAGATGGCTGATAGTTCTTATTAGATCTGATTTTTGAAAAAAGCCTTCTATCCATATTTACTCTGTTATATATTTCAGAATCTTTTAATCCTGTTTCATCAATGAGCTTAAGCAAATATTGAGAAAATGTTTGATCATCTTTAATAAGGTTTATAAAATCATCTATTGTTTTTTGTTTTAAAGTCTTTTTTAAAGAAACATTTTGATTTTCATAAACAACGTCATTTGAACATTTTTCTAGAGATAGAGAACTATATAATTCTTGCGTATAATTTTTTTTAATATATTTATTTAATAACTCTTTTAAATTTTTCATAAAATGTCGCTCCTTAAACGACCAATTAAGATTTTGAGTTAGTTATAATATGGTCGTAAATTCAATCAAAGTATATCATAAAAAGGAGGAAATGAAAACTATGAAAAAGAATTTATCACATTTAATATTTATTTTGGACAGAAGTGGATCTATGGGAGGACTTGAAGATGAAACAATAAAGGGTTACAATTCAGTCATAGAGCAACAATCAAAACTAGATGGAAGTTTAAAAGTAACAACGGTATTATTTGACAATGAGATTGAAGAAGTTTTTAGCGAAAAAAGTCCAGAGGAAGCAAAGCTTGATAGAAACAAATATTATGTTAGAGGAAGCACCGCAATGCTTGATGCTATTGGAATAACTCTTTCAAAGGTAATGGGAAAAAATGCAAAACTAAAAGAAGAGGAAAGACCTGATAACATAATTGTTGCCATAACAACTGACGGGTATGAAAATGCAAGTCGTGAATATTCATATAAACAAATAAACGACCTGATCAGCAAGTGTAAGAATAATGGTTGGAAGTTTATATTCTTATCTTCAGAAATTGATGAGCAAAAGGTTGGTGGAGCTATAGGCTTATCAAAAGATGAGATTATGCAAAGTTTTGAAAAGACATCATGTGGAATGAGAAAAATGAGCAATGTGTTATGTAAAGAGGTTACAAGACTAAGAAATAAATAAAAAAGCTGCACAGTTTGTGCAGTTTTTTATTCTCTCTCAAATTCATCATTAAAATAGCCATGTCCTTTATGGGCATTGTAACAATTAATTGAATTTTCTTCGTCTTCTGAACTATAGCCATTTTCCATATTGATTGGTGTTCCTTGATCATTGCAAAGGTAGCCATCTTTGAATGTCAATCCATCTATATGTTCATATTCATCATCTTGTTGGAGGTCAGCATATTCAATTTCCTCATCAAAAGACTGTTCTTGATCAATTTCATTTTCATCTTCTTTTGGATTTCTTCTGCCTAAAATTTCGTTTTCATCTTCAGAGGAATATCCATTATTCATAGTTATTGGTTGACCAAGATCATTACACATAATACCATTAATTCTTTTTGCCATTTTACACCTCACAATCAGTATACCACCCAAGCCTATAAAAGTCAATTCTTGGTTATTACAAAAAATAATATATTTTTATCATTTCTTTTTTAAAATATTTTACAAAAAACAACATTTTGTGATATATTAAAAGTCAGGAGTTTTTATGCGTGAAAATGAAGCAATAATTTATGAAAAAGCAACTAATATTTTGCTTGAACTAAAAATTCAACCGGGCATGCATGGATTTGATTATTTAAGAAAGTCTATAGAACTTTGCCTACAAGATGGAAATTTGGTTAATCATATTACAACAAAATTATATCCACGCGTTGCTGAATATTTTAATGTTAAGCCAAGCATAATTGAAAGATGCATAAGAAATGCAATAAATTACTCTTACAAGATAAAGGGATTGTTAGGGCTAAACAACATATATGATACAATAATCTATAAAAATGATTTTAAACCATCAAATAGTGAATTAATTTCAATAGTTGTTGAAAAAATAAAAATTGATTTATTAAAAGAAAATCTTGCGTAGGTGATTTAAATTAAAAAAGTTACATATAAAAATTAAAAATATGAATTATTTAAACTAACTATTAGTCTAAAGCTTTTTTGCTTTTTTCAATTAAAACTTAAAAAATGCAATTGTTTACTTGTTAAAAAAACTTAAAAGTGGTATTCTTATATCGTAGATATTAATCTAAAAATAAAAGTAAGGAGATATTATGGCAAACGTTATAAGAAACATGAATTTTAAACCTATTATAGAAAAGTTGAATTATGAGAGATTAAGCGAGCCTCAACCAAACGGAACTGTCAATATGAGAGTTTGGGATGAACTTAAGGTAGAAAGATTGCGCTCAGATGCAGTTAAAGTTATTTTAACAAGATTTGTAAAACCAGAGCCTTCTTGTATTTTTTCAATTGAGGCATCTCTTGGAATAGAAATTATAATCAATACTGCCGAATATGATAAACTTGATGACAGTGTAGAATATTTTAAAAATAGTGCTGTTGCAAGAGTTCTTGCAAGCAACTTATCAAGTATTCTTTCATCAATAACTTTACATTCACAAATTGGACCAATGATTACAGCACCAGTTGTTCAATTTCCACAATAATAAATAAAAACATATAAGGAGAAGAAAATGCTGATAGCAAGTATAGTTATAATTGCTTTATTTATAATTTTTATTGTTACAACCTATATAATAACGATAAAAAATTATACTTTTGAGATTGAAGGACAAAAATTAAAAGTCCATAATCAAGGAAGTAAATTGCAAATTTTGCTAAATGATAAAGTTGTATTGAAGGCGAATATGCCACAACTTATTCATGGTGAAAGTTATGACGTGGAGATAAATAAAAAAGTTTTCACAATAAAGTGTCAGAGCAATTCTTTTGGCAACAAGATGAGAGTTGAGGTCTTGCAAGGGGAAAAATTAATTGCCGATAATGGAATTATTTTAGCTACAAAAAATAAAAAGGAACCAAAAGAATAAGGTTTCTTTTTTTTTATAAAAATTTTATACTTAATAAAAAAGGATATTATATTATGCGTAAGGGGATAAGTTTTTGGTTTGGTTATGAAATACCAACAGAAGAAAGAGCAAAAATGATTAAAAAAGCAGGATTTGACTGCGTAATAACTTCAGCAGATAAAAGATTTAACAAAGAGAATGGTACAATAAGAAAACAAGTTAAAATGTTTAAAAAATATGGTCTAGAGAATTCAAGTCTTCATATGAGATATAGAACTGAAGAGTTGCATTATTTTTGGGAAGATAGCAAGATTGGAGAAAAAATAAAGAAAAATTTAATTAAAGATGTTAAGGTGGCAAAGAAGTATGGATTTACTTGCGTTGTTGTTCACTTATATGGAGAATATTCAAAGATAGGGGAAGAAAGATTGCTGGAAGTTTTAAAGGTTTGTGAAAAAGTTAACATACCTCTTGCCATAGAAAATATAGATGATCAAAAAACATTTATTGAAACATTTAAAAGAATTAAACACCCACTATTAAAATTCTGCTATGATTGTGGACATAATAATGTTTTTGATAAAGACTTTGACTATTTCAAAGACTATGGAGATAAATTAATAACATTACATTTGCACGATAATGATGGAAGCCAAGATCAACACACATTAAAAAAACTTTGCAATTCTACTATAGATTGGAATATGATTGGAAACAACTTAAAAAATCACAAGTCTATAATTTTAGATTATGAAACATTCAAAAAAAATAATTCTAACATAACTGCCGAAGAATATCTAAATGAAGTTTATTCTCAAGCAAAGAAATTAGAAAAATTTATTGAAGAATAGATATAAAAATTTTTAGTTTAAAACATAGGGACAGGTGCTTTAATTAATTATTAAAACATAAATAAAATATAACTATAGGGGAAGTGTGGACTTGACAAATAAAAGAAACAGTGATATACTCATATAGTCAGGCATAGATATATGTTGTATATGGACTGTTTTTTTTACAGATTATTTTGAAAATGTGTTGCATTTTAAGACTTCAATCCGTTTTTATTTTTCAAAATAATTGATACAACATCACTTGTCTTGATTATCTTGTTTTCACAAGAAAACTAAGTCATAATGTCTTGTTTACAATGTGGAATTTTTAAATTAGGTCATGGCAAACCAAAATAAAAATTAATCTATGGAAACAAGGGAAAAACTTATGGCGATAAGGGGTATTTCAAATTTATTATCATGATTAATGTCAATTTTATACTTGCTCAGGTATTGGGAGTTGTGACGACATTAATAATGTGTCTTTGCTATACCGTTAAAAGTAAAAAAACATTTTTACTTTTAGGGTTTACTGGAGATATAATATATGGAACTACCTTTTTGTTTGTAGGCTCGCTTAGTGCTGGTATAATTGCACTTATATCATGCGTTCAAGGTTTATTTCTTTACTTTCTTAGTAAGAAAAACAAAAGACCTCCAAAAATAATTGCTTTAGTATTCATCGCTGCCTTTATAATAGTGGGCATAAAGACAATGGAGAGTTATTGGGATATCATTCCAATGTTTAATTATAGTTTATTTACTTTTGCTCTTTATCTTGATAATGTTAAAGCAATTAAATTTATGTATATAATTCCAAACGCATTACAAACAATTTATGATTTTATCGTTATGGCATATGCCAGTGCCCTAGAAGATGGATTTGAAGCAATATATTTGGCAGTTGTAATGGTTGTCAGTTATATTAAAGCAAAGAAAAATTCAAAGGTTATTACAAATGATGCAACACAAAAAGATTCATCAAGCAATATTATAATGAGAAGAGGTTTTGGCCCAAAATTCTTACAGTCCGACATTATAAAAGATGAAGTAGTCTTTAACAGTAAAATCATAAAGGGGTGGTTAAGAACAATAAGTGTGAAGGAATTACATCCGCCTTCAATGGTTGCAAGTTGCCACAACTGAAATACTTGAAAAAAAAGAACGCGAATAAGCGTTCTTTTTTATTTATGTTATAAATTAAATAATTAAATTAAATAATTAAATTAAATAATAAAATTAAATTAAATAATAATTTAAAATAAATTAATTAAAAATTAAATAATTTTTTATTTTTTTTATTTAATTAATTATTTTTATTAATTAAATATTTTTTATTTTAAATTTTATTTATTTTTATTAATAATTAAAATTAATTTATTTTAATAATTCTTTTATTATTTTTTCAGCCATAGGTGCGTTTGCTTTACCTTTTGTTTCTTTCATAACTTGTCCAACAAACCATCTAAATACTTTTTCTGGAGTATCACTTGTGTGATAATCTTCAACAGCTTTTGGATTTGTTGCTAATATATTGGCAATAATAGTTTTCAAACTTTCTTCGTCAACACTTCCGCCCATTTCTTTAGCAAGAGAATCAACATCTGCATTTTCTTCCCAAACCTTTGCAAAAATATCTTTTGCAACTGTTCTAGAAATTTTTGATTGTTCAAGCAATGTTAAGATTTTTGCTAAGTCTTTTGGAGATATTTTTATCTCTGCATTTTCTTCATCTTTAATTTTGCTTAGAATATCGGTAAGAAGCCAGTTTGCAACTACCTTTGGGTTGTTATAAAGTTTGATTGTATCTTCAAAATATTTAATGATATCTCTATCTTTTGTGATGATATCAGCATCATATTCTGTCAATTTATATTCTTCAATATATTTTTTCTTAAGTTCTTCTGGCATTAAAGGCATTGTTTTGCGAATATTTTCAACGTCTTCTCTGCTTATTTCAACAGCAAGCATATCAGGATCTGGGAAATATCTATAATCTTGAGAAGTTTCCTTCTTTCTCATTGAAACACTCTTTTCATGGTTGTCGTCCCATTTTCTTGTTTCTTGGACAATCTTACCACCATTTCTGATTACTTCAATTTGACGATTAGCTTCATAATTGATTGCTCTATAAACACTCTTGAAAGAGTTTAAGTTTTTCATTTCAGTTCTTTGACCAAGGACAGAACTTCCTTTTGGTTTAACAGAAATGTTTACATCACATCTCATTCCGCCTTGTTCCATTTTGCAGTTTGCAACATCGGCAAAAATCAATCTTTGTCTTAATTTTGTTAAAAACTCAACAGCTTCGTCAGCACTTGAAATATCTGGCTCTGTAACAAGTTCCATAAGGGGAACACCACCTCTGTTGTAATCAATCAAAGTTCCAATTGCTTGAGTTGAGTGAACAAGTTTTCCGGCATCTTCTTCTAGGTGAATTCTATTTATACGAATTCTTTTATCTTTCAAGTCAATGTGTCCACCAATACATATAGGGCGAACAAGTTGGCTTATTTGATATGCTTTTGCAAGGTCAGGATAGAAATAATTTTTTCTTTCAAAAATTGCAAGGTCATTTATTTCACTGTCAATTGTAAGACCGGCTTTTATAACAAGTTGAACTGCTTTTTTATTTAAAACAGGAAGAGCACCAGGAAGCCCAACACAAACAGGGCAACAATTTGTATTTGGCGTTGAACCAAATTGGTTTTTACAAGAGCAGAAAACTTTACTGTTTGTTTTAAGTTCTGCATGGACTTCAAGTCCAATAACTATATCAAAATCTTGCATAATTTTACCCCCTGTATCCTTTTTCTATATAATCGGCAACATTATAAGCCATGCCTTCATTTAAACTATTTGCAATTATTTGAATTCCATAAGGCAATCCTTCTTCATTTTTCCCACAAGGAAGAGAAAGGGCAGGAGCTCCTAAAATATTTGCAAGTATAGTGAACAAGTCTTCTTTATACATTGCAATAGGATCATTCGATTTTGCACCTAGTTTAAAAGCGACACCAGTTGTTGTTGGAAGAACAATAACATCGCACTTACTAAATACTTTTCCAGCTTCAATTTTTAATTTTTGTTGAAGTTTTTTTGCTTTGTTGTAGTAAGCATCAAAATATCCTGAACTTAAAACGAAGTTTCCAAGCATAATTCTTCTTTTAACTTCTTTTCCAAAACCTTCACTTCTGCTTTTAAGATAGATTTCGTCAACATTTGTTGCCTTTGGACTTCTTCTAGAATATTTAACACCATCAAATCTTCCAAGGTTGCTTGTTGCTTCTGCTGGAGCGATAATGTAGTAACATGGAAGAGTTAGAGCAAAATCAGGGATAGAAGAATAAACAATTTCAGCACCATTAGCTTTTAAGAAATCAATAACAGAGTGATATGTTTTTTCAACATCAAGTCCTTTAACCATTTCTTCAACTTCTTTTAGAACACCAACTTTAATTCCTTTGATATCACCTTTGATTTGAGAAAGGAAATCTGGAACTTCTATTTTTAAAGAAGTTTCATCGTGTTCACTTCCACCAGAAAGGACGCCAAGCATATAAGCATTATCTTTTACATTTTTTGTAAGAGGCCCAACTTGTTCAATAGAGCTTGCGAAAGCAACAACTCCATATCTTGAAACTCTGCCGTATGTTGGTTTTATTCCAACAATTCCATTGTAAGAGGCAGGTTGTCTAATTGAACCACCAGTATCTGTTCCAAGAGAAACAGGGCAAAGTCCAGCGGCAACTGCACAAGCAGAACCACCACTTGAGCCACCAGGAACTCTTGTAGGATCAAGAGCATTAAGAGTAGGACCAAAAGCAGAATTTTCTGTTGAAGAACCCATTGCAAATTCGTCCATGTTTGCTCTTCCAATTATTACGGCACCTTCGTTTAACATTTTTTCTACAACTGTTGAATTATATTGTGCAACATAATTTTCAAGGAATTTAGAAGAGCAAGATGCTTTTTTACCTTTAAAAAGAATGTTATCTTTTATAATAACAGGAACACCAGCAAGTTTTCCTTTAAATCCATTTTTAATTTTTTCATCAGCTTTTTCTGCTTGTTCAATAGCATCGTCATATACTTCTAAAACAGCATTAAGATTTTGTTTTTCTTTAATTCGCTCTATAAAATATTTTGTAACTTCTACTGAACTTACTTTTTGTTCTTGCAAAAGTTTTACAAGTTCAATAAGAGATAATTCTTCAAATTTCATACTACCTCCTTAGTCCAACATCTTAGGCACACAGAAAGAGCCTTTTTTAGTTTTAGGACTATTTAATAAGATTTCTTCTTGAGGTAAGCTGTCTTTAGCACAGTCTTCTCTAAGCTGTGCAAGTTTATGAGAAGTATATTTTACTTCAACATCACTTACATCACAATTTTTTACTTGGTCAACAAGTTCAAGCATATTTTCAAATTCAGGAATAAAAGATTTTAATTCTTCTTCAGAAAACTCAAGAGAAGAAAGACCAGCAAGTCTTTTTACTTCCTCTATTGTAACTTTAGTTTTTTCCATAATATACCTCCTTAAGGGTTTAATCTATCTGGGCCACGGAATACAAACATTGCCTCTTTAATTGTTGGGATATCAAGCATAAGCATAGTAAGTCTGTCAAGACCAATACCGAATCCACCATGAGGAGGGCAACCATATTTAAAGAAATTAATATAGTTTTCTTCCATAGTTTTAGGGTCAATACCTTTTTCTGCAATTTGTTTTGCAAGAATATCAGGTCTATGTTCTCTCATTGCACCAGAAGTAATTTCAACATCTTTGTAGTAAAGGTCATAAGTTTCGCTATATCCAGGGTCATTTTCTTTGTGCATAGAATAGAATGGACGAACATCAGAAGGATAATCTTTTACAAAGAAGAATTGATGACCATTTTTCTTAAGCATATATGCTGCAAGAAGATTTTCAGCTTCAGTATCAAGGTCAGAACCTTCGTCAAGAGGATAGTCACATTCCTCATCAAGAATTTTATAAACTTCTTTCATAGTAACTCTTGGGAAAGGAAGGGTAGGAACAACTACTTCAACACCAAGAAGTTCTTTTATCTTGTCACCAAGTTTGTCGTGAACTTGTTTAAGTCCTGCATGGATTAATTCTTCTTCTACTTTCATAACATCTTCAACAGAAGAAACATTTGCAAATTCAAGGTCAAAGCCTGAGAATTCAGTTGCGTGTTTTCTTGTGAAAGATTTTTCTGCTCTATAAATAGGAGTTGCGATAAATACCTTTTCAAATCCAGCGGCAATAGCCATTTGTTTATAGAATTGAGGGCTTTGAATTAAATAAGCTTTTTTATCAAAATATTTAACTTCAAAAACTCCAGAACCAGATTCACTTTCATTTTTAATTGTTGTAGGACAGTGAACTTCAATAAAACCATTGTCAATACAATAATTTCTCATACCTTGAGTTAAAGCAGTTTGTGCTTCAAATATTAAGCGCTTTTTAGGATCTCTTAAATCAATCCATCTATAATCAAGTCTTTGATCAATTGAGCTATCTCCATCAATAGGTGAAATATCTGCTTTAGATAAAACTTCAACATAATCAGGTATAAGCTCTTTATGTCCAAGTTTAACATATTCATTTGCAACAATTGTTCCTCTTGCTTTGATATAGCAATCTTGTGTTAAATGGGCAAGAACTTCAGCCATTTCAGGTTGTTTTGCTTTTTCAACTGTCATTTGAAGCATACCACTTCTATCTTTTAAAATGATAAATTGCATGCTTTTTTGGTCACGGACTTTTTCAATCCAAGCCCAAACTTCAACTTTTCCTTGAGCATCTTTTAAATTGCTTCTTACATAATTTTCCATAAATTCCTCCTTTAATAAAGTTTGCAGGAAGTAAAAATTTTTGTTTTAAAATTTTTCAAATTTCTATTTGGCTTGCATTTGCTCGCACTTCCTTTTCTTGATTAATTTAATTATTGACAATTTATTTTTTTTATTAAGATTGTTAATAATAAATTAAAAAAGACTAAATACAAACAAAAAAGTCATTCGCCTTAAGCACTAGACTTTGTTGTCGTAGTGTTAGGACGAATGACTCGCGGTGCCACCTAACTTGAGAAAAATTTTCTCCACTTTATTAAATCTGCTGTAACGGGCATTCCCGATCTTCCTTACTAAATAAAATAAATTTTATTTTTCAAAAAGACAGCTCCTAAGTGTTCTTTCGCACATACTTTTTGGCAAGTTCTCAGCAATCTTACCTCTCTGTGAAAAAGTGCTTGTGTTACTTTTCTTTATCAACGCTTTGGTTAAATTATAGACAAATATTTTTTTATTGTCAACTATTATTGATTAAAATTTTTAAACCATTCAGGATTGCATTGAAATTCCATATTATTAAGATAAGCCAAGTTTTCTTTTAGTCCATTTAATTTTATGTAGTAACAATGAAGAAGTTGTTTGTTTTGTTTAAATTTTTTGTTGTCTTCATTTTTCCCATATTTACCATCACCTATAATAGGGTTCCCAAGATATGCTAATGACGCTCTTATCTGATGTGTTCTTCCAGTGATAAGTTGACATTCAACTATGCTTGAAGTTGAAGAAGATTTTACTGTATTAAATATTGTTTCTATTTCTAGTGAATTTTTCACTTTATCTTTAAAAATTTTAACAAAACTTGTTTTACTATCTTTTACTAAGTATGCTTTCATTTTTTCATTTTTAAAAGACGTTTTGCCAACAACTTCTGCTAAGTATTTTTTTATGATTTTGTGATTTTTAAAGGCATCAATAAATTGCTGTTGAGCCAAGTTGTTTTTTGCAAGAATAACAAGACCTGTTGTGTTTCGGTCAAGTCTATGGACTGCAAGCAAACCAAGTTTAGCACAAAGACTATTTTCTCCTTCAATTTCAATTCCTGAAGGTTTGTTTATGATTGCAATGTTGTCATCTTGAAAAACAATATCAAAAGCCTGAGTTTTATTTGTAATCATATTTTCATCATAAAAAACGATTATCTCACTTCCGGCGTAAACATCAATATTTTCCTTAGTTCTTACAGCGTTAATTTTAACGTCTTTGTTTCTAAGCAATTTGTTTACGCAATTATAAGAAAAACCCTTGTTTAGTAAAAGGTTGACAATTTTGTCGTTTTTATCTGCAATAAAATTTAATTTTTTCATACCTTATATAATAAAACATTTTAATAATTTTATCTATCATTTTTTTGTTTTTCTATGAATATTTATTGTAAAGGGGGTTATATGAGTAATTTTTTACATTTAGAAGGTGAATGTCTTCAAATAAAAGGGGCTGTAAAGATTGTATCATCCACACAAAATCAAGCAATAATTGAAATGACAGATACAGGAATTGTGATTACAGGAAATGATTTAGAAGTTAAAAAATTAAACTTAGATGAACAAGAGGTTATTTTAAGTGGAAAATTCTTAAATTTTAAATTTGGAATGATTAACGCTAAAAAAATTCCTTTATATAAAAGAATTTTTAAATAAAAACTTTAAATAAAGAATATTGGAGAATCAATGCTATATCCTACAGCAAATCAACCTTTAATAATCGTTGTTATGTTTTTCACTGGTTTTTTAAGTGGGATATTCTTTGATTTTTTCAGATTTTTGACCTATTTGTCAGGTGGCGATAAATGGTCAAGAAATTTTTTTGATTTTTTATCAACTATTTTTTCTTTTGCTATTTTGTTTTTGGCAAATCTTTGGATTAATTACGGACAATTTAGGTTTTATGTTGTAGTTATATTCTTTATAGGATTTTTTATAGAAAGGGTTATATCAAAAATTTTATGGACAAAACTAATTTTAAAATGTTATAATACCTTTAAAGTAAAGGGTGGATTAGGTAAATTTAGAAATGGAAGAAAACAAAAAAAGAAAAGTTAATAATTGGTTGATTGGAATAGGGCTGGCAATACTTATACTTTTTGTTGTTATTACTTCTATTGTTATAAACTATAAACAAAATGATTATAATGATATAAAAGATAAGAATGATCAAATTGAAGAACAACTGCCAAGTGGAGAAGGCGACAACTTAGAAGAAGCAATATTTATAAAGATCTAAAAAAATTAAAAAAATTTTTAAAAATTGGCAATATTTAGTTGACAGTGCTAGCAGTCAGTGCTATAATATGCTTGCATTTAAAAAATGCAGGAGGTATATTATGAAACATAATGATAAATTTGATTTGGTTTTAAGAGGAGACGATGATAGAGAGCCATTAAGTTTATTTGACCCATTCTTTGATCACTTTTTTGA
>CALWRN010000023.1 GCA_944383975.1 uncultured Clostridia bacterium
ATTGAATTAAATGAAACACTGGACGAATTGCACAAAAAAGAAAAACTGCACCGCACGGCTGATGATAATGTAAATGACACAATCATCAATTTGTTTCGTGCAGCGCAGCATATATCGGATAATTTTATAAAAAGTTCGGAAGTTGCCTCTAAACGCACAATCTTAAAATCAATCTTCCGAACTTTACAATTAAAAGAAAAAAACTTTGTTATGACTTAAATTTTCCGTTTAATGTACTATACAAAAATACTGAAAATAATAACTGGCGCTGTTGGAATATTCTACGATTCCACCCATACTAAATACAGGGATTATCAGGGAATTTTCGTCTTTTTGTTGACCCGATTTTAGCCTGCCACGCCAGATTCTCGCCACTTTTGCAAAAATCATCACAAAAATAACAGGGAATTAAAATTCATATAACAGGGATTCGCGCCCACCATATCAGGTAATAAAAATTCTGTCGCTCAACATCTTGAAATCTGAATTTATTTACTCAGAAATGAGTTATATATATTCACTGTATTTTAACAAGCCACTACATATGCTACACAGAAATGTTCTCATCACTTGTTTGTTTCTAGCCACACATTAACAATCTTAACATATAGATTGATTACTTATTTGTGAAATTCTTTTGCTTTTTCAATGCCTTTTAATATGTTATCGGCCTTCGCCTTAAGTTTTGGTTTATTTTTGGCTATATCCTGTACTTTTTCTATAAGTTTATCTTCTGAAATATATGCAGTAATTGGCCATAAACTCAATATCCGAAAAGTACCTTCTGAACTACTTGATGCATAACTATAACAATTTTCTATTAAAGTTAAAAACTGTTCATCTTGGGTCATATAATAATCCATAATTCTATTGTATAATGCCCCGCACCTAACATTAATAAATTGTAATAAGCGTGTAGGTTTTGATAAAGTATGGATTTCTTTAATATGTTTCCTTATTTTATCTAATAACAATGTTTCCAACTCAAAATAGTGCTCTTTTGTTATGGTTGGCAAAACTTGATCTTTCATATTTGGAAACAAACCATGAGAAATTGCATGAGACAATACAAACTCTGCTATAGCGGACAAATTATCACTATTAACAACCGCATTTTTTATAATGCCAAATAATTTGACTTCATCTTTTATATTTTTGGTTAATGCATTATATAAACCAAGAAATCTTAAATCATTGTTTATTAGTAAGCCTGAATCATCCATATCTCCAATAGATACAAAAGAATTTTTAAATTTAAATATTGTACTTACAAATAATTCTACTAACTCATATTCAGATATCTTATCCGCAAACAATTCTAATTTTGGAACCCAATAAAATAATTTTGTATGACCGTTTGAATATTTTTCTTTTGCCCATTGCAAAACAGCATTATCTAAATCTTTTTGCTTTGATATAGATTGTAAAAATTCTATTACCTCTTTATCTGAAATTTCTCCAATAGGTAACTTCAAACTAAAATAAATATTAGATCTCTCTATAGAGCAAATACGCTTATCTTTATTCCAAGAGTCCGCCCATTCGGGACCATACGCCCCCCCCTTTAATAAAGCATTAGTAACAGGAAACATTTCTGTTATAAAATCTATATACTCAGCATATTTATTCTTAAGATTATTAAAATATTCTTCTTTTTCAGATTTTGCCATAAATGGCCTATCACCGGTATATAAACTTAAATTATCGCGAATTTCAAAATATAAGTTTGGCTCAAAAACACGTATAATTTCAATAGCAAGGAAATCAACAAGATCGACATCATTGTAAACCTGTAAATAATTAAGAGTAAAACTATTGAATAAACGATTTATATCGCGTATATTCTCTATATGCTTTTTTATCAATTCTGTATTATACAACATAAACCTTTGCTGCTTTTCTTTGGTTATCTCATACTGAGAATAATTTATTAGTGCGTTTAGTTTTTTGTGAAATATAGAATCAATATTTTCCTGATAGATTTTCGGCAACTCTAATGGCACTTGTACTATTTTTTTAATATAATCATATCCACTGTCACAAAATTCACCATCCAGAGCTTTACTTACCACAACATTATCAAAGGCCACCACATATGTTATAAAATTAAAGTCTGCGATAGCTTTCATAAAACGAAAGACTTGACGAATTTCTTCTTTAGGTAGTCTGTCTAAATCATCTATAAATATGACAAGCCGCTTATCAATCTTTAGCAACAATCTTTCTATCTGTCTTTTTTGTAAATCTATATCTAAATATTGCTTTTCTAATTGTTCTACTGCAGTGGCAGAAAAATACCCTAAAATCCCCTTCCATAATACATTAAAGTTATTATTGTCATGTTTATGATTCCAACATTTTTTTAGATGTAAAAAATGTTTATGCGACAGCTTTTCATTCCACGGAAGCTTTTTATTTTTTATGCTTTCAGTTTCTTTGCTTTGAAGCATATCTTGTAGTTTACTACCAAGAGAATGTAAAAATTTGATTACTATATCATTCTTGTTATCAGATAAGCACCAAGGGTTAAAATCTAGAATTTCAATATTTTGATCCTGTTGTAAATACCCTTTAATGAAATTTAAGCAGCTTGTTTTTCCGTATCCCCATGGGGCATTTATAGATATAACTACACCACTTTCATTTTTATGAAAAGTTATTCCATTTGCAATTGCTTTTGCGAATTCTGCTAGACCTAACAAGTCGTCATTTACAGTAATTTTAGGCAAATCATCACAAAATGAACGAATAGTATTCGTATTTCCCATATGTTTTTCAACTCGAGAGTGTCTTTTTTTCATATTGTTTATACCCTTGAAAGCTATATTTAATTTATAGCATACTATATCAATATGTAATTAATTACAAGTTACATTCATTTTACATGAATAAACGTCTATTTATTTTGTCTGCAAAATTTTATCATTTTTTAACTTTGTGGCCTTACTCCCAAATCCAAAATCCAGTAGATAAATCCCCCTAAAAGCAGATTTAAACTTGTGCGATTTAATTTTATCTGTAAAATCAACAAATCCTCCACTTGATACTACCAACAAATAACATTCGTCACATTTTTGTTTATATTTATCATACTTCTTATTTTTACCATCAATAAGGCTTTGCAATTCATCAAAAGGATTCTCTGTACACATACCTTCATTGTTTACATGACAAGATGTATGGGGTGCATGAAATTTACTAGCATGCACAACAAATGTCTGACCCTTTATATCAATCCATTTCTTAGTAAGTCCCCGGTCTTTAATACCCTCGGCTTCTATTTCGGCAATAATCTTATCTTTTATCTCTTTATCTGAAGCATTAAGATGGTCAAACCCTGGATTATAACAACAATCTATCATATCTTTGTAATATGGGCTAAGCTTACGTTTGTCATAAATTTCAAGAATTAACGAAATCGGAATACCTTTTTTCTTAAAGTATCCAACAATTTTATTGCCGATCGCCTCTAATCTAGCTGTTGCCACGACTTTTTTAGTTTGCAAAATAAACTCAACAACTTCTATGCCTATTGTCTTACCTTCTTCTGTCTTCAGCAAGAAATCTGGACTTTCTGCATCTGTTTTTGAAACAACCTTGTTTATACGTATAAAATCTTTTCCGACCTTAGTTTGCCAAAACAGGGTCAAGAAAGTAGATTCTTTACCTTTTTGACCATCTCCCTGTACTATAAAAGCCCCACCTGTGTGGACAACCTTAGTCATTCTTATTAAATCCTTTCAAAAAAGGGTACTGCATTCGAAAAAATATTTCAATTTTTTTTACATATAAAACCCTAGGCAAAGTGCGGCGCATTAGATAAGTTTTCAAGCCAGTCGTTTTATTTTGGTGATTACAGACACAGGTTGAAAACAAAATCGTTTTTTGGTATTCTGATAAAGAAAGGAGTCGAACTGGCACGTGCGTGCCATAATTGACCCCTTTTTTTATTTATGTGAATTTCGCATAAATAATAAAACAAGGAGAGAGGGAATGAATAAATTACAAATTGAAAATTTGAAACTGGGTGATATCCACGCGTATAAAAACAACGCGAAAAAACACCCAGAATCTCAGGTGCAGCAGATTATATCTTCTATAACCAAGTTTGGTTTTAAT
>CALWRN010000024.1 GCA_944383975.1 uncultured Clostridia bacterium
ATTCCTTCCATATCTGTAATGCCTAACTTTTCTAACCCTGATGCTATTCCGTATGAAATACCCCAAAAATCAGTGAGAGGTTTATGTTTTGACAGAGTTCTTATAAACTTCTCCTCATTTAACCATCCTATTCTATCTTTTGAATGTTTTGCTGTAATATCAAGTGCTATTTTTGCTAAATACAAATTTGTTCCTATTCCAACAGTAGATGAAATCTTTAAAGTATCATATATTTCAGTCATTAATTTTATTGCAAAATCTTTAGCTTTAATATTGTATATTTTTAAGTAATCAGTCACATCTAAAAAACATTCATCTATTGAATAAACGTGTATGTCGTTTTTGTCTATATATTTTAAATAAATAGCATATATTTCTGCAGCATACTCCTGATATTTTTTCATCCTTGGTGGTGCAATTATAAAGTCTATATTTTTGGGAATTACAAACAATCTACATCTGTTCTTGACGCCTAAACTTTTCATTGCTGGATAAACTGCCAAACAAATAGTTGCTTCTGTCCTGCTTTCATCAGCAACAACTAAGTTTGTTGTCATTGCATCCAACCCACGTTCAGCACACTCTACTGAGGCAAAAAAAGATTTCATATCAATTACAAAATAAACCCTTTGTTTTTCCACTTATCATTCCCTTTTTCACTATAAAACATTATAACGCTTAATTATTCTTCTATATTTACACCCTTATTAAACTACAAAGCCAAATAAATTAGAAAAATTTTAAACACTACTTTTATATATTTAAAATATCATCATCTATAATAATCACGTTAACTTTTTTACTGTGAATAGTACAAGCGTCTAAAGCAATCATTTTATCAGTTATGAATGGTTCAAAATTTTCATTTAAGCCAAATTCATTATACTGTTCTGGATTTTGCTCGTGCCAAAATGCACTACAATGCCAATGTCCACAAACGATTATTTTATCTGGTTCAAAAATTTCATATCTATACATTTCTACTGGGTTGTTCCAACGAGCTTTTATCCATCTTTCCTTTCTTGCATTTCGCCAATCTTCATCATATAAATAGCAATTTTCTATAATTGGTATCCAAGCATGAACAAAAATATATTTATTTGTTTCATAATAATCAACGCACATATCAAGAATTTCTTGCAAACCTGTTTCTTTTGCTATTTTTCGCAAATCAAATTCGCTTATTTGCCATTCTGGACACAAATCAATAATGGTATAAGCTGTCCCATTTGATAAGTCATATTGTGTATTTTTATTTCGTTCAATCATTTCTTGCATTAAATCCTCATGATTACCACGAATTAAAATAAACTTATCTTTATGAGATAAAATAAAATCTATGATTTGTTTTGGTTGTCTTCCCCTGTCAAAAATGTCTCCACAAATAATAATTTTGTGATTAGGATTATTTATATCGAAACCCTTTTCTTTTAATGCAGTTTGCCACTCATCAAAATATCCATGGATATCAGAACATACAAAATATTTCATATTTACTCCTTTCTAACATCATAGAAAATAATGATATTATAATTTTCATACATTTTTAAAAAATATTGATTAAAACAAACATGTTATTAAAATGTAATTATTATTAAATTTCTTTTTCAATTTCTGCAACGACTTCTTCTTGATCAAATTTTTTAGATATGAACTCACCTGTTTTTTTTAAATCCTAAATCATAAAAAACCTTTAATGCTTTTTCTCTATTTTCAGGCACAGTACCAGTTAAAAATTCAACACCTTTTTTCTTTTGCCATTTCAATTACTTTCATCATCACAGGACGCATATAACCTTGTCCATGAAATTCACTTTTTATAACAATTCCCATTGTAGCTCTTTTTGTTTTTGGATCTTTATTAAAATTAACATACCCAACAAATTAGTTTGTTTCAATATCTAAAATATAAGCATAAAAGAAATCAGAATTATTTAATTTAGTATTTGCCCATTCTTGCCACTTATCTTGTGGAAAATCAATACAACCAGTATCCTTATGATAACCCTCAAAGCCAACATCATATCCTGCATTATATGCCATAGTGTTAGGATCAGACATGCATTTTTCCCTGAACCACAATTCATCGACAGTTGGTTTATGCAATTTAATATTTTTCATATATCCCCATTTCTAAATTAAAAAAAAACTTGTCATAATGAGAGAAGTTTTTTATTGTATGGTGCACCTGAGAAGATTTGAACTTCCGACAAACCCGTCTTAGGAGGACGGTGCTCTATCCTGCTGAGCTACAGGTGCATATTAAAATTTTTAATAGTTTTACGACTTATTTTCGGTCAGAAATTTTAGTGATTTTTATGCAATTTATTGAAGATACTTAAATTAATTTTTTAAAAATTGTATACCAAAATGTATGCCAAAATCGTTTTTACGATTTTTTTCAAATCGCTACATTTCTTTATTAATAGGCTTATAGCGATCTACGGGGTTGGATGGTTCAACACATTAGGATGGCACTGCGTTATACGATTACGCCACGAGAACATGTTTACAATTTCATTTTATTATAACATTTATTTATTTTTAAAGCAAGAAAAAACTTCCAATGCTATTTTTAGTTTATTTTTCAGTTATTAATCTACAGCAATATTTGATTTTTTAACCTTGTTTACATTTTCTCTTTTCATTGCATTATGATTACCTGCGAGTTTTTTAAAAATTATCTGCTATTCAACAAATATTTGAATTTGCAAAATCAATACCAACTCAAAACAATCTACAGAAAAATACGGCTTTAAAAAATATTAAAATCAATGAATAAAGAATAAACAAAATTAAAGAAATAACTAAAAAATTAACTAATGCAAATCCCATCTCTCAAGAAAAAGATTTATCTTTTAATAACAAAGAAATTTAATGAAAAGAGATATTAAAGAATTTTTACCTTGGTATACGAAATATTTTGATTTAATTTTAAGAAACGATTTCCCAGCCACTTTAATTTACGGAAAAACACATATATTTTTTACACGCAAAAAACAACTTCTCAAAGAACTTTATAATATTGATTGGAAAACTCCGCAAGAACTCAATCCTTGGATTCATTTTGATTAATCAAATAAAAAAGAAGGCAACAACCTTCTTTTTTATATTAAACTTTTTCATTATAATATTTTTCCAAAGATTTATGTTCTTTTCTGTTTTTATGATAAATTTCATCTTGAACATCAGTCATTTCATGAACTCTATCTCTGAAAAACTTTTTAGCTTCATCCATTCCGTAAACATAGGCAATTTTTTCCATAGGTGTATAACGTTTATTATAAGAAACATTGTTTTGGAACATCAACTCATTTTGATCATTACTTATATTATATATTCCACGTCTTGTGCCTACAAATCTAAAATTTACATTTCCTACTTTTAATATTAAAGAGTTAACATCATTACCCTTAACAAATATTTTCTTTAATTTTTTTGGCTCTTTTATAACTCCATTAATAATTGTTGTGACATATGCATAAGTATTGTTTAATTTTTTTAATCTTTGTATGCGCTCTGGTGTGAATATAGATTTTATGTTTGAAAAGTTTAAAGCTTGAAGCTCATCAAACAATGTACGGAATTCTTCTCTCGCAAAAACTTTTTCTTTATATGCCTTTACTATATCATATCCGCCGTCTATTACTCTTGCTTCATTAAAATACTTATCTAATGCGTTGATTATTCTGTTTTTTTCTTTTTGCGTATCATTAAAAAAGTCATTAATAACAGTTATTTCATGTTCGCTACCTAAAGGTCTGTCATTTAATAATGCAACAACTGTAATTAAAGCTCTTGCAAAATCACATGTACTTTCTTTTTCTTCATTCCATGTTTCTTCTAAAAATTTTGCGAAGCCTTCTTTATCTACGGAATAATATTGCCCTATATCAAGGACCTCTTCTTTGTTTAATTTTTTGAATTTTTGATATAAATTAGTCATTTTTACCTACCTTTTTACATTTTATCACACTATATATTAAAAATCAATATGAAAATGAATACTTCTTTAAAAATATTAGTGTTAAACAATAAATAATATACAAACAAATATATACTTTATTACATTATACATAAAACATAATAAATTACATTTTATAAAATTAATTTTATCATTCAACTATGTTGCAAAAAAAATGAATTAGTGTTATAATTATTGGCAAGGAGATAAAAATATTTATGGATGTAAATTCCAACCCGTTATTTAAAAATCTAAAAATAAGAAAATTATCAAAAAAAGATGCAAAACAATATAATGAATTGTTTAGATATGCTTTTCAAGTAACAATTTCAGAGCTTAATTCTTTAGGCTGGAAAGAAGATGAAATTCAAAGGACTAAATCCCCTATTATAGAAAATGCCGATGTTTTTGGCTGGTTTGATGAAAAAAAACTTGTTTCTCAAATATGCGTTTATTCAATGGAAATGAATATTCATAATGAGTTATATAAAATTGGTGGAGTTACCGGTGTTGCAACTTATCCAGAATATTCAGGTATGGGGCTTATGCACTCTCTTATGATAAAAAGTCTTGAAAATATGAGAAAAAATGGTCAGTATTTCTCTGTTTTATGCCCTTACTCAATTCCTTTTTATAGAAAGAAAGGATGGGAAATTATATCTGATACAATGGAATATAAAATCAAAGACACTCAACTTCCAAAAAAACACAATGTAGAGGGAATGGTTGAGCGTGTTCCTGATAATTCTGAAGATATAAAAATTGTTCATGATAAATTTTTCCTTCAAAGACATGGAGTCCTTAAACGAAACGAACTTGAATGGAATGAATATTGGAAATGGGAAAGCGATGATGTTATCACTGCTGTTTATTATAATAAAAAAGATGAGCCAACTGGTTATATAGTTTATTATCTTGAAAACGAAATATTCAAAATAAAAGAACTTGTTTATTTAAACATTGAAGCTTATTATGGAATTTGGAACTATATAACAAATCACTTTTCAATGATTAATGAAGTCAGAGGCTATAACTATACAAACGATCCTATTTCATTCTTCCTTGAAGATGGGGATATCTTAGAAACAATAAAACCAAATGTGATGGGAAGAATTGTTGACTTTGAACAATTTATTAAAAAATATCCTTTCAAAAGCATTTCTATACATAATAATCTTCATTTTCAAATATCCGACCCTATGCTTGAATGTAATAACGGAGATTTTGAAGTTTATTGGGATAAAGAAGGCGATATCCATGTTGAAAAAAGAGATGGATATGATGAAGAAAATGATGGTGAACTTGTCAAAACTAATATTCAAACACTTTCTGCCCTATTTATGTCATATAAAACAGCTTCATACTTAAAAAATGCTGAAAGAATTGAAGCTTCTAAAAAAGCAATAAGAATTCTTGAAGAGATAATTCCATCAGAACAACCTTATTTTTCAGATTACTTTTAAAATAAAAAAACACATTACAAAAATAGTAATGTGTTTTTTGTTTATAATAATTCCAATCTTTTTATTACACTTTCTTGATAATCTTTTGGATAGGTTTTAATAAGTTCAAGAAGTTTATTTTTATCAATCTTTCCTGCTAAAAATAGACTAAACTCAGGAGAACCATAAATTCCATTTTGACTTTCAAAATCTTTTATTTTTAATGAAGAAAGAAGCAAACTTTCGTGAGTTCCTGTGTCAAGCCATTCACACTCTTCATCTAAAATTTCAACTTTTGCTCTTTTCTCAGTTAAAAACATATTGTTTAAATCAGTTGTTTCATACTCTCCCCTTTTAGAAGGTTTAAGCTTGTCAACCTTATCAAAAACATCTTTTGAATAAAGCATAATGCCTGTTGTAACTAAATTGCTTTTAGGGTTTTCAGGCTTCTCTTCAATTCCTTTTATATTATTTTGATCATCTATTTCAATTACTCCAAATCTTCTAGGGTCATCAACACTTTTAGCAAAAATAACAACACCATCTAATTTTGATTTGTATTTTGTAATTTTTTTGCTTATATCTTTTGATAAAAATAAATTATCACTAAAAACAAGTGCCAAATCATCATTTAAACAATGTTCTTCTACTATTTTAAAACAATATCCAGGACCTTGAGGTTTTTCTTCAATCAAAACATTTACATTAACACCATAATTTTTGTAGTCTTTAAATAATTCTTCATAAAACTTTTTGTCTCTTGGTGTGCAAACTATATAAATATCATAAATTCCACTTTCAATTAATAGACTTACCGAATAAAAAATCATTGGTTTATTATAAATAGGAAGCAAAGCTTTGCCAAAAACTATTGTAGATGGTCGTAAACGAGTTGCTAGTCCGCCTGCTAAAATTATACCTTTCATAAAATCCTCCGCTTATTATATTCTAACAAAAATATTGCACATTTACAATATTTTTATTTTAAATTTGTATTATTTAAAAAATATTTTTTTCATTATTTGGGTTTTTATGTTAAAATATGTAAAAAGGTGTGAATATGGAAAATTTTGATGTAATTGTAGTTGGGGCTGGTACTAGTGGTTGTATTTCTTCTATTTTTGCAAAGGAAAAATATGAAAATGTTTTAATTATAGATAAACAAAATAAATTGGCAAAAAAAATCCTTGTAACAGGAAATGGAAGATGCAATCTTTCCAACATAAATGTAAATAGTAAATGTTATAACCAAAATATAGATAAATACTTAAATGAATTTAATGTTAAAGATACACTAGCTTTCTTTAATAAAATAGGTCTTGAATATTATAGTGATGATGAGGGAAGAATATATCCAATTTCAAATTCTGCAAAATCAGTTGTTGATGTTCTGACAAACAAAATTGAACAACTTGGAATTAAGTATAATCTAAATACTGAAGTTAAAAATATTTCAAAAACAAAAAATAAATATATTATAGAAACAACAGAGAAAGTCTTTTCTGCAAATAAAGTGATCGTGGCAACTGGTGGAAATTCTTTAACAAATATAATTTTAAACTTAGGTATAAAAATAAAAAACTTCACTCCAAGTTTAGTTTCTTTAAAAATAAACTCCTCTAAAAATCTTGCAAATGTGAGATTATCTAATGTTTCTGTTAAACTGATAACTGATAACCAAAACACCTATCAAGAAAATGGTGAAATTCTTTTTAGAGAAAATGGAATAAGCGGAATTTGTATTTTCAACCTATCTGCATACCTTTCTCGTTATCAAAATTTTAATGGAGAACTTGTTATAGACCTACTTCCATTTAAATCTGAAAATGAAATTATAGACCTTTTATCTGAAAGACGTCAGTTAAACATTCCTATAAACAAATTCTTTGATGGAATGTTTGTAAAACAAATTGGATATGAGATTTTAAATCGTGCAAAGATAAATGAAGAAAGGTTATCAAACAAGTTATCAGACAACGAAATAAAAGAGCTTTCAACTATAATTAAAAACTTAAATTTTAAAGTAAAAGGATTTTTAGATAATAATCAAGTTTATAGCGGTGGCATAAGCCTTTCTGATTTAACATTAAACCTTGAAAGTAAACATAAAGGCCTATTTTTCTGTGGAGAAATTTGTGATGTAGATGGTTTATGTGGTGGTTATAATCTTCAATGGGCTTGGACTAGCGGTGCAATAGTAGGCAAAAATATATAATTTTTCTTACAAAAATTATATAAAAACTTTTAATTATATTAAAAATTAAGTAAGATAAAGGAAATTATCATATGATAAAACTTGAACAAATAAAAATGAACATTGGATTTTCTAAAGATGATTTAATAAAAAAATGTTCTGAAATATTAAAAATATCACAAAAAGAAATAAAATCAATAAAAATAATAAAACAGGCTATTGATGCAAGAAGAAAGCCTAAAATTTTTTATGTTGTTAATGTTGCACTGAAATTAAATGAAAACACTGAAAAGCGTTTTAAGCATTTAATATATCAAGAAAAGAATCTTAGATTGGAATATGCTAAAAAAACAATTAAACTTTCCCCTGTCATAATAGGTTTTGGTCCTAGTGGTATGTTTGCTGGGCTTGCTTTTGCAAGAATGGGCTTTAAACCAATAATTATAGAACAAGGGAATGAAATAGAACAGAGAGAAAAAGATGTTCAAGATTTTTGGAAAAATCGTAAATTAAACAAATACTCAAATGTCCAATTTGGCGAAGGCGGTGCCGGAACTTTTAGCGATGGAAAACTCAACAGCAATCTTGATAATGATTATTGCAAAATGATTATAAATGAGCTTTGTTATTTTAATGCCCCTGAAGAAATTTCTTATCAATCTAAACCTCATATAGGGAGTGACAAACTTAAAGAAGTTGTAAAGAATTTACGTAATGAAATAATTTTACTAGGCGGAACTATTAAATTTGCAACAAAATTTGAAGATTTTTGCGTAAAAAATGACAAAATTGATCATATTATTGTCAAAAATCTTAAAAATAATAAAACAGAGAAAATAAAAACAGACACTCTTCTTTTATGTGTTGGACATAGTGCTAGAGATGTTTTTAAACTTTTATATGATAAAGGTGTCAATCTTAAACAAAAACCTTTTGCTATGGGAGTAAGAATAGAACAAAGGCAGGAAGATATAAATAAAGCTCAATATGGAGAAAATTATGATAAAAGACTTCCCCCTGCTGACTATAAATTAGTTACTCATCTTTCAAATGGAAGAAGTGTTTTCACTTTTTGTATGTGTCCTGGTGGAAACGTTGTTGCTTCAAGCAGTGATGAAAGCGAAATAGTTACAAACGGAATGAGTTATTATGCGAGAAATAATGAAAATGCAAATAGTGCTGTTCTTGTTAATATCACACCAGAAGATTATAATTCATCTCATCCACTGGCTGGCGTTGAATATCAAGCAAAATATGAAAAATTTGCTTTCATTCTTGGTGGCTCAAATTTCAATGCACCAGCACAAAGTGTTGGTCAGTTCATGGGTAAAAACATAGAGCATAACATCAACTACTCATACAGACCAAATATAACAATAGCCAATATTGAAAAATGCTTGCCTAGTGTTGTTTCATCATCTCTAAAAGAAGCGCTTCCAATATTAAATAAAAAATTGAAAAATTTTGCAAAAGATGAAAATCTTTTAATTGCTATTGAATCAAGAAGCAGTTGTCCTTTGACTATTTTAAGAGATGAAAACTTTGAATGTAATATAAAAGGTGTTTATCCCGTTGGTGAAGGTGCCGGCTATGCTGGTGGAATTATTTCAAGTGCACAAGATGGAATAAAAGTTGCAGAAAGTATATATAATAGGGTTTAAAAAAAAGATATTAATTTTTCATTAATATCTTTTTTCTTATGCCATCAAACTTCTATCATTAGAAGAATTTATATGTAAATTTTGAACACACTTTTTAATAACTGGATTATATAGTCTATCTCTTCTTCTAGTTAAATATAGTATATCCTTTTTGATATCCGTTTTGAAATTAGAATTTTCAGTTGATATTTCCAACTCACCTTTTTTAGAAATGTCAACTTTTATGTTTCCATCTTTATATGTCTTATATACATCACCATATTTTTGTAATCTTTCAATAACATCACTATTTTGCCATTCGCATCTATCATCTGCTGAAATTATAAAATCTTTTATATTATTGAATACTTCTAAAAATACTTCTTGTGAACTCTTTTTTGAACCATGATGTGCAACTTTTATAACTAAAACATTTGAAAATTCTTCTTTATTATCTTCATATAAGTCTAAAAGAGCATTTTCTCCTTCCCTTTCAATATCACCTGTAAACAAAATAGATTTTCCTTTATAATCCATTTTTATAACTAATGAATTTTCATTAACAGAATAATTTATTATATGCAAAGGAGATAACACCTCAAGAGAAACCTCTCCTACGTTAAACTTTGCATTTCTCATTTCTATTTCTTTGGTATCAAGCAGTCTTATATGCCTTGCGTTTGATTTTTCAATAACAAAATTTTCATTATTTACCAAATCTATCATTTCATCATTTAAGTCGTTCAATAAAATCAGATTTTCTACATCTTTAGCTTTTAAGATTCTTTCAAAATCAACCATATGATCTCTATGAAAATGAGTTATAAAAGCATATTTTATTTTTTCTTCTTTTATATTTTCTTTAATATATTTCTCAAACGAACCTTTCAACCCACCGAAATCTATTATTGCATATTCACCATTATTTTCAATGCAAATTGCATCACCCTTTCCAGTATTTACAAAATGAACTCGTGCACCTTTGTCTTGTGTTTTTTTATAAAATGATCTTTTAGAAATTGAATTTCTTGATAATCTTAATCTTTTTATTGGATTAAACATATAATCATAGTTATTATCATCTATTTTTACATATCTTGCAAGTTTTAAGTAACCAATAAGTAAATGATCTTTTTGGGGTTGCTGATTGTTATTTTTTCTTATAATATTAACATTTTTTCTGTTTTTTATTATAACTTTATTATTTTCAATTATATTATTTATATTTTCCTGGAAATTCATTTGCATAATTCCCCCAATTTATTTTTAATGCAAACAACCCGATCATATAAATTTAAAAGTTCATCTTTAATTTTTTCTCTAGAAAAATAATACTTTGTTTTTTTATTTACCCCTTCTGATACTTTAACAAGGCAATCTCCTACTCTTAGTTTTTCTGGAAGGTCTTTTGCAACAACATAATCAATTCTTTCGTCATTTTCTTCATCAGATACTATATTTTCACCCAATCTTTCTAAAACATATTTACCATTTGAATAATCATATTCTCTTACTTTATAATAATCTTCAATTTCATATTTTGTGTATTCTAATGGATTTTTTTGATAGTATTTTTCTATTGATTTATTTAATTTTTCAAAATATTTTATTTTTTTATTTAAAATTTCCAACTTTTCTGAATAATTTTTAAATAATTCTTCATTACTTAAATTCTTATCATCTTCTAAAAATTGATTTTTTATTAGTTTGCTATAATCTTCCCGAATATAATCATTTTTAAAATCAAATTCAAATCCACTTGTTTTTCCAACCTCAATTTTATAGTATGGATCACCTATTCTTGCATTTGGATATAACTCATAATCTGCAACATAAACAATGTCTTTTAGTGTTTTTTTATCAAGCAAACTTAAAACATATTTATGATTAAATTCTACAACCCATTCTGTTATTTTAAAATGATTTTTATTAAAAATCTTATTTTTATCATGTTTAGACAAAAAATTTATGAAATATGGTGAAATTTTATCATCTTTAACTACTTTTATTTGTCCATCTTCTTTATCTATATATACAAGATCTAATGGTGCGTAATTCCCTTGTATTTTTTCTAATTTAGTAACTTTTTTGCTTCCATTTTTTAATAAATAAATATTCTTAGAATCAATCTTCGTTATAAGATATAATTCTTCCAAATTTCTTTGTTTGTCATCTTTTGAATGTTTTTGAAAAATTGAGTATTCATAATTTTTATTTATGCTTAATCTTTTAAAGTGAACTAAAATATCACCATATTCAATATTGGGTGGAAGATTTTTTATCAATTCACTCTTTTTAATTTCTAAATCATGTAAATTTTGCAATAAAACTAAATACCCATCAACATAAATTATTTTATATAATCCCGTATGATTAAATGGAATCTCAGTTTTGCTAAGCAATGTCTTTCTTTCTTTGTCATCAATTTCATAACAGTCACCTAAACAAACATCACATGGAAAATCATTAATTGAAAATTCTTTAATGTTATCTTTATTATTTTTTTCATATAGTTTTATATTATCTTTTTCTATTTGCCCAACTAAGAATTCCATATCTCCTCCATTTTTATAATTATAACATATTTAATTTTGTCTTTCAATAATATTTCCCATTGCCCTATAATGTGAGATAAAAAAAAGTATTAAGGTCAAATCATTTTGAAACTAGCAGAATAAACAAGAAAAAAGGAGTTCTACTTTCAAAGTAAAACTCTTTTTTATAATTAGTTTCAAAAATTATAGACAGATTAAATACTTTTGAAACAGATAAA
>CALWRN010000025.1 GCA_944383975.1 uncultured Clostridia bacterium
TATTGCATTTACTTTACTCCAAAGGTTATCACCAATAATGCGTGGAAATATTTTATCATACTTTATCCCTTGATCTTCTACAACTCCTGTGTATCTTGAATTATGGACTATCCAAAGTACATATTTCTCATCAAACTTTTTGCCATTGTTTCGGTGATAACCTAATTCATTTAAACTTTCGGCAATAGCTCTTGCTCTATAATCACTTGCATACATTTGAAACACTTTCAAGATGATTTTTTTTTCTTTTTTGTTTATCACATACTTTTTGTTTACAATGTCATAACCAAAAACATGGGCTCCACCAGTGGCATTACCTTTGAGTCAGCTTTCTCTTAGTCCACGGTTTACTTTTTGAGTTAGTTCTTCGCTGAAATATTGATTAAAGCCTTCAAGTAGCGTTTCCATAAGTGCACCTTCTGGGGTATTGGGTATGTTTTCCATACAAGACACAAGACTAACTCCATTGTCTTTAAGTGTTTTCTTGTGGATAACGCTTTCATATTTGTTTCTCGAAAATCTATCAAGTTTGTAAACAAGCACGATTGAAAATTGATGACTTGAACTGTCCTTTAACATCTTTTGAAAAGCAACACGATTATCGTTTGTTCCTGTCATTGCTCTATCTATGTAGGTGTCAACAATTACGATGTCATTTTTCTCTGCATAGTCTTTACAAACATGAATTTGTCCTTCAATACTTTGCTCAGATTGACTGTCCGAACTATAACGGGCATATATTACTGCTGTTTTCACTTTTATTTTCTCCTTTTATTTAGTTTTGTTTTGTCTTTCGACATAGGCGAAACAAACGGAAACGAATTTTTATTTTCGATTTTTAGGTTTTAATACTATTGTCAAAGGTTGTGAAACAATGCATTTTACCTTTGACAATAGTGAGTTTTCGTTTAAACTTCGCACCCGAAAGACAATATTACTTGTATCAAGACAAGCACACACCAGGATCTCATTTTTAAAATTTTGCGTGAAATCCTATAAAAAACATACCAAATTAAATGTTTTTATGGTATACTATCTTAATAATAAATGTGGATAGGAGAAATTAAAGTGTTACATTTTAACGAAGATACAAGAGTTAAATTCCCAGCGACAATACATTTTTTGAGATTAGGGTATGATTATCAGTCATTAAAAAATGCTCAGATTGATTTTAATACTAAAATCTTTATAAATAGATTTAAACCTGCTATTGAAAAAATCAACGATATTGAATTGTCTAATGAAGATGTTTTTGAATTGATTGATGAAATTCATAATCTTATGAAGTACAATGATTTAGGAAAAGAATTGTATAAAAGATTGATATCAACAGAATATCCAATTAAATTTATTGATTTTGAAAATATTGAAAATAATGATTTTGCTGTGGTTGATGAACTTCCATTCAGTATAAAAGAACATACTGAAGAAGGTTCTTTTAGACCTGATATAAATATTTTAGTTAATGGTATCCCGTTAGCTTTTTTAGAGGTCAAGCATCCAAATAATTCAGGTGGTATTCAAGTTGAATTTGAAAGAATGATTAACAAAAGATTGAAGAATGATGACTATAAAAAATTTTTTAATCTTATTCAAATTGTATCATTTTCAAATAATATGGAGTATGAAGAAGCTGATGATGATATTGCAGAAGATGTAAAAGCAGGCTCTTTTTATACAACTCCTAATGGTCAAAGTACTTCATTCTCGTTCTTCCGAGAAGATATTAAAGGATACCATGCAAAATACAATTTAAAAGAAATTGATGTTGATACTATAAAATATGTAGTTAAGGATGGTGGATATAATCCAGAAGAAACTGATACTCCTGAATTTCAAACAAATTTATCTGATTTAACTCCTTGCAATAGATTTATAACTTCTTTTTACGATAAAGAAAGATTTATGTATATGTTGAAATATGGCATTATGTTTTTAACTGAGATTAAGAGAAAATATAATGCAACAACAAATTCATATGAAGAATTGCCTATTAAACAAAAACATATAATGAGATATCCGCAATTTTTTGCAACTCGTGCTATTATTAGGAGAATGGGTGAAAAAAATAAAAATGGTATTATATGGCATACACAAGGTTCGGGGAAAACTGCATTAAGCGCTTTTTCAGTAAGGATATTAAAAGATTATTTTGCAAAGAAAAATATAAACACTCGTTTCTTCTTCATTGTCGATAGATTGGATTTGATGGTTCAAGCCACAACAGAATTTGCTGATAGGGGATTTTCTGTTACAAATGTTAATAATAAAGTGGAGTTTGCAAAAGAATTAAAAAAACCATTAGATGATAATAATGAGGGTATTGGAACTATTTGTATTGTAAATGTTCAAAAACTGATGGAAGAATCAAAAATGCCTCATGTTGAGAATGAATATAATGTAAAAGTTCAAAGAATATTTTTTGTCGATGAGGCACACCGTTCTTATAATGTTCATGGAGAGTTCTTTAAAAATTTAATGACTTGTGATGCTAATGGTATTTATATTGCTATGACAGGAACTCCACTTTTAACAAAAAAAGAGCGTTCAAATTTAAAATTTGGTGATTACATTCACAAATATTTCTATGATAAATCTATAGCAGATGGATATACATTAAGAATTAAAAAAGAACAAATTGATACTACAGCAAAAGCAGAAATTAAAGAAAATCTTGACATTGAAAATCAAGATTTGAATAGTAAAGATGTTTATGAATCAGATGATTATATTGAAAGTATTAGTAAATATATAGAAAAAGATTTTAAACAATTTAGGTTTATAAATACAGATGACACTATTGGTGGAATGATAGTTTGTCGTTCTAATCCGCAAGCAAAAGCAATACATGAATGGTTTAAGAAGAATAGCAAAATAACGACAGGGCTTGTTATGTCCGACAGTGAAAATAATGTTATTCAAAGTGATATTAACAAACAGAATCAAATCAATTTTAGAGAAAATGGTTACCCAGATATGCTAGTTGTTCACTATATGCTTACAACAGGATATGATGTGAAAAGACTGAAAAAGATGTACCTTTTGAGAGGTCCTAAAGCTCAATCTTTATTACAGACAATTTCAAGAGTTAATAGACCATATAAAAGTCCAACAGGTAAAGTTTATAAATATGGTTATATAGTAGATTTTGTTGATATTGAAAAAGAATATAACAATACATTAGACGCTTATATTAAAGAACTTGAAGCAGATATGAATGAAGATAGTGATGAGGAAGTGTCTTTATCAGGGCTTGTTATTGATAAAGAAGACATCAAAAAGAAATTTGATAAATTAGTTCTCGATCTAAAAACTTTTATATCTGTTGATAATATTGAAATGTTTGTAAATATGATGCAATATTTTAATAAAGATGCATTGCTGAAAATTAGAAAACTGTTAACTTCTGTTAAGGATTGCTCAATAGAGTTTAAATTATCAAGAGCAACGGAATATGAAAATTTGATTGATGATGATAAGGTTAATAAGTATTTGAAAGCAGTTAATGATAGAATTTCATTTATAAATTTAACAACCCAAACACTTAATACACTCGATATTATGAATAATGATGAAGTTGTAAATGTAATTTATGAATTTATCAAAACCAAAATTACTATTCTTGATTTAAGCAAATTTACACTTACACCAGATGATTATGGAAAAATTAAAGATGTTGTTTCAAAAGTTCAAGACGAAATTCGAAAGAATAAAAATAAGAAAGATATTAAAGTTCAAAAATTAGAAACTTTATTAAAGAAAATTTTTGAAAAATTACAAATGTTTGAATATGACAGTGTTGATGAATTGACCGACGAATTAAAAATTGCTCTCGAAGAAAGCAGAAAAATAAACGAAGAAAATGAAAGACTATCTAAAACATATGGTGGAAGTTATGGCTTTGTTAAAACGTTAAGTGATTGTGTTATTGAAACTGATATAGATCGTTCAGTATTAGAAAAAGTTCTCGCAATCGTTTATGAAAATATTAAGGATACAATTTATGATGATGCTTTGATAGTTCAAGGTAAAAAAGGTTTTGTTGATGCCACAAAATCAAAGGTAACAAAAATATTACTAAAAGAAAAATTATATACAACAATTAAAGCCTCATACGATGATATATTGGAAATTTTGTATGTAAATTTGTTGTTATATAAAGATAGTATATAGGAGTAGGTTATGTCAAATTTCGTAGAATTAGAAAAGAATATAAAACAAATTATTGATGATTTGCAAGGGCTTTGCTCTCAAAATGGACTGTCAAATACAGCTGGGGAAGAAATTGTTGTAACATCTGTATTTCTTTATAAATTTTTAAATGATAAGTTTATAGCAAATTTGAAAAAATTTGCACATGATATAGGTGTAGATTTTGAAGAAGTAATAAAAAATGAAAATGACTATTTAGATGCTTTCTATGATACATATCCACAAGATGTTGCTTTTGCCTATGAAGATACTATTGATTATTTAGTTGGAAACATTGCAGATAGCGATTTTTATAGGCAGTTTGACAAAACATTAGAAAGGATTTCTAATTATCCACAAAATACATCATTTAGCGTAGAAACTGCAGAAGGGACTAAAAAACCATTATTCACACCGATAACTGATTATGTTGAACCGTCAAGAAGAAATGCATTTGTTAAAAATATATTTTCATATATTACTCGTGATAGATTTGACTTTGGCGAAACTGTAAAAGGGAATTATGATTTTTTTAGCACAATTTTTGAATATTTGATTTCAAATTATAATGTTGCAAGCGGAACTTATGCCGAATATTTTACTCCACAAGCATTATCAAGTGCTATTGCTAAAATTTTGGTTCATATGTCAAAAGTTGAAGATAAAATTTATGAAATATATGATCCAAGTGCTGGTTCAGGTTCTCTTATTTTACATTTAGCTCATGAGTTAGGAAATGGAAAGTTTGGCAATAAAGCGAGAGTTTATACACAAGATATTTCTCAAAAATCTTCAAGATTTTTAAGAATAAATATGCTACTTAATGGTTTGAAAGAGTCATTAGAAAATATTATCGAGGGTGATACATTAACAAATCCTGCACATTATAAAATCAAGGGTGATGAATTGTCTGGTATTAAACAGTTTGACTTTATTACTTCAAATCCACCTTTTAAAACAGATTTTTCTTCAACTA
>CALWRN010000026.1 GCA_944383975.1 uncultured Clostridia bacterium
AAAAAACTGCTTAATGGTTTACAAATCAATTATAATGAAAACGATGGAAAGTATAGATGTTATGACAATGAAAAAAACTTTTTAGGGCTAATAAAAATAAGTAATAAAAAGATAAAATTTGAAGTTAGATTAATATAAGTATGTTTGAAATTATTTATAATTATTGTCTTAATTGAAAATAAAATAAAAGATAATTTTGCTCATATAGATAAATGTCTAAATTTAGAAAAAAATAAAAATGATAAAAAATGGAGATATAATGAAGGTTTTATTTGGCCCATCAGGGGCAGGAGAAGAATTTTGTAATGAAGGATATAAAAGTATCTTAGATGTTCCAAAATGGATAAAGGAATATGGTCTTGATGCCTATGAGTATTCTTTTGGACATGGATATAATATGTCAATGGAAAAAGCAAAGGAAGCTGGGGATCTTTTTAAACAATTTGATATAAAGGTGTCTTTACACGCTCCATTTTATATTAATTTTGCTAATCCCAATGATGAAATGTATCAAAAAACTCAAGGTTATTTATATACAGGTGTAAAGTTTTTACGAGCATTTGGAGCAGATAAATTAGTTTTTCATCCAGCATCTTGTGGAAAAATGGATAGAGAAGAAGCTCTTAAATTAACTCGCATAAGGTTTGATGAAACTTTTAATAAAATGGAAAGTGAGGGACTTCTTGAAGATATTTTTCTTTGTCCAGAAACAATGGGAAAATCCATGCAAATTGGGACATGGAAAGAAGTGATTAATTTATGTTTGGTTAATAAACATTTAACACCGACATTTGACTTTGGACATATCAATTCGTTAGAACAAGGTTCATTAAAGACAAAAGATGATTTTAAAAAAATTTTAGAGTATTGCATAGATAAGTTAGGGATTGAACGAACAAATGCATCACATATCCATTTTTCAAAGATTCAATATGGACCAAAAGGCGAAATTAAACATTTAAATTATGATGATATTATTTATGGACCAAATTTTGAACCTTTAGCAGAGGCTTTGATAGATTTAAATATCTATCCTCGTGTAATTTGTGAATCAATGACACAAATGCCACACGATGCTTTAATAATGAAAAAAATTTATAGTAATTTACTAGACAAAGAGGGTAAATTATGTTAAAATAATTTAGAAATAATTAAGGAGAAAATTTATGGTATTCGCAGGAGATTTTAGAAAAGGAACTACTTTTGAATGGGATGGAGTTGTATATTCTGTTATTGAATTTTTACATGTTAAACCTGGAAAAGGTTCTCCATTTGTAAGAACAAAATTAAAAAATGTTATGACAGGTCAAGTTCGTGAAGCAACTTTTAACCCAGCTGACAAATTTCAGGTTGCAGTAATTGAGAAAAAAGAAATGACTTATCTTTACAATGATGGAGAAATTTATTATTTCATGGATGTTGAAACATACGATCAAATTCCTCTTAATAAAGAGAGTGTTGAAGATGTTTTAAATTTTGTAAAAGAAAATGAAAATTGCACAATGTATTTCTATAAAGGAACACCATTTGCAGTTTATGCACCAAATTTTGTAGAACTTGAGGTTGTTGATTGTGAACCTGGTATTCAAGGTGATACTTCAAAATCAACTACAAAACCAGCAAAAGTTGAAACGGGGTATGTTTTACCAGTTCCATTATTCATTAACATTGGTGATAAAATCAGAATTGATACACGTGATGGAAGTTATATGGAAAGAATTAAATAAAGTTATAAAATTTAAAAGCATTGGTATTAAAGCCAATGCTTTTTTATTTTCTTTTTATTTTTAATATAATTAAAAACTTTTTATTATTAAATTTTTAAGGCTTGCAATTTTTTGACTATATTTGTCGTTAAAGAATTCTTATATATAAGTCAATCATACCTTATCACAGAGGTTATTATGTTAGAAAAGATTTTACCAGACAATATTTATAATATTCTTTTAAACAAAGTTAATTTTAATTCTATTAATGAAATAAGATTACGCGCTGATAAGCCAATAGTTTTGTCCATTGGTGGTCAAAGGATTTTTCTTGGTGAATATGGGGTTACAGGAAATTTAAAAGAAGCAATAAAAATTTCAAAAATAACTATTGAAGACATTATTTTTAGAGCAAGTGAATGTTCAATTTATTCAGTAAACGAACAAATTAAAAAAGGGTTTATTGTTACAGAAGGTGGAATAAGATTAGGTCTTGGTGGAGATTTGATTGAAGAAAATAATGTTATAAAAACTATGACAAATTTCACAAGTATTAATATAAGAATTCCACATGAAATAAAGAATTGTTCTTTACCAGCACTTGATTATTTATTAGTTGATGGAAATGTCTTAAATACATTGGTTGTATCACCTCCAGGAGCAGGCAAAACAACTTTTTTAAGAGATTTTGTTTATCAATTATCAGAAAGAAATTATGCTTTTAATGTTTTAGTTTTAGATGAAAGAGGAGAATTAGATTTAGGTAAAAATGGTTCTATAGGAAATTTTGCTGATAAGATTTCTTTTTCTAAAAAAAGTATAGGTTTTGAAAATGGAATTCGTTCTTTAAGTCCCAATATTATAGTTACAGATGAACTCGGAAAGGAGGAAGATTCTGACGCAATTTTGTATGCTGTAAATTGTGGTGTAAAAGTAGTTGCATCAATTCATAGTGATAATATCAACAGTCTTATTCATAAACCTTTTTTTGAAAAAATTATTCAAGGAAAATGTTTTCAAAGATATGTCCTTTTATCTATGAAAAATGGTCCTGGGACAATAGAAGGTATTTATAACGAAAACTTTTCTAGATTAAGAATATAAGGAGAACTATGAAATTTATTTTATTAATTTTTTTTGCGTGTATTGCAGTTTTTATAGGTGTTATGTTTTCTAAAAAATATAAAGTTAGAGCGAACTTTTTTCAATCTTTGGTTATGCTTTGTCAAAAATTTGATGTAGAAATAAATTATTCTAGAGAACGATTAAAAAACATATTTGATAATTTAGATGAAAAGCATAAACTTTCTCTTTATGGTATTGACGCTAATTATAAAGCATTTTTAAATAAAGAAAATTCTTTAGAAAAAGAGAACCTATTTAAAAACATAAACTTTTTAAAGGAAAATGAAAAAGATGTTATTTTTATGTTCTTTAAAACTCTTGGGAGAAGTGATGTTGATAGTCAATCTAAGGAAATAAAAAATTATCAGTCGCGATTTGAATCATTTTCAAACTCATCCTTTAATGAAAATAAGAAATATGGTGGATTGTCTATTAAACTTGGAATTATTGCAGGGCTTCTCATTATTGTTTTATTTATTTGAGGTGCTTTATGGATGTAGAAATAATTTTCAAAATTGCTGCAGTAGGCATTCTGACTGCAATAGTTGGTCAAATACTTAAACAAACAGGAAAAGACGAGATATCTACTCTTGCTACTTTAGCTGGCTTGATAATAGTATTGATTATGGTCTTAAATCTATTAGGGGATTTATTTACAACATTAAAAACATTGTTCAATTTTTAGAGGATTATGGACATTATTTTTAAAATTATAGCAGTTGGTCTTATGACTTGTTTGGCAACAATTATAATTAAACCAATTCGTTCTGATTTTTCAATTATTATTGCAATAGCGGGTGGATTGATAATTCTTTTTATGATTATCAATTATTTGACTGATGTTCTTGACGCATTTAAAAATATCATTAATATAAGTGGATTAAATTCAAATTTATATAAACTATTGCTTAAAATTATAGGAGTCGGATATTTAATTGAATTTACAGCAGGAATATGCATTGATACTGGAAATCAATCTCTTGGTGATAAGGTCTTGTTGGGTGGAAAGATAATTATCATGGTTATGGCTTTACCTATAGTTACGAGCATCCTTGAAATTATTATGGAGTTATTGCCTTCATGAAAAAACTTATAGCATTAGTTTTTTGTTTATTTATTATATTCTGCCCAACAATAAGCAAATATTCAACTTTTGCAACAAACAGTGAAGAAATAGAAACAGATGAAGATTATAGTGAGGAACTTGAAGAAGAAATCAACAATCAACTAGAAAATTTAGATTTTTCATCACTAGAAGACATCTTAAATTCTTTTACTAATGGTCAAATTAATATTTTTGGTGGTTCTAGTTTTATTGAAAAATTACAAAAATTAATAACAGGTGAATTTGGCGACAATCAAAATCTATGGTCTTCAATAATTTCAATATTCTTTGACAATATATTAGGTTTACTTCCTATAATATCACTTATAATAGCGATTTCTTTAATTGGAAGTATGTTACAAGGGCTTAAACCTAATAACAATGGGAAATCAATCTCTAATGTTATTCATTTTGTTACTTATGGAATTATTGTAGTTTTAATTCTTTCTATAGTGGTTAAAATGGTAGGATTAACAACAAACACTATACAATCAATAAAATCACAAATGGATGCCATATTTCCTATTTTATTAACACTGTTGACTGCTATTGGTGGAACTGTTTCAACTTCTGTATATCAACCAGCAATGGCTTTATTGACAGGAACTATAATGAATTTATTTACTTATGTCTTGCTTCCAATCTTTATTTTTTCTATTGTTTTTAATGTTGTTTCAAACCTATCAAATACAGTTAAACTTGATAAATTTACATCTTTCTTTAATAGTTCTTATAAATGGCTTACAGGATTAATATTTACAGTTTTCACGGCTTTTCTTTCTGTTCAGGGTATAACTGCAGGATCTATTGATGGTATTTCAATACGAACAGCAAAATTTGCAATTAAATCTTATGTTCCAATTCTTGGTTCATATTTAAGTGATGGAATGGGAATTATTCTAGCTTCTTCAAACCTTATAAAAAATGCTGTAGGAGCAACGGGATTGTTCTTATTGCTTGCTACAATTATTTCTCCTTTAATAGAATTAATTTTATTTATGTTAATTTTAAAATTTGTTGCAGGTATTATTGAGCCTTTAGGAAATAAACAAATTGCAAACTTTATTTCTTCTCTTTCAAAAAGCATGACTCTTTTGATTGCTTTAATTATTGGCGTTGGATTTATCTATTTTATAACATTAGGTTTGGTAATGTGTTCTGCAAATATAGTATAAGGAGGGCAAATGATTTCAGATATTTCTACGTGGATATTATCAATAGCTGGAATTATTTGTATTTCAGTAATTATTGAGCTTATTTTACCTGAAGGACAAATGAATAAATATATAAAAGGTATTTTTTCTTTTATTGTTATACTCGTAATAATTATGCCCATTCCAAAATTGATAGGATCTAATTTTGATTTTTCAAATATTTTAAACTATGAAAACAGCGTCAATGTTGATGAAGATTATATATATCAATTAAATTTAAATAAATTGAATTTGTTAAAAGAAGACATAGAGAGTGAAATTAATAAACATGGATATGAAAACGTTTCTGTTTATATAAATTGTAACATTTTTGAAAATAAAATGAATTTTAAATCTATTACTGTCGATTTAAATAGTTTAGTCATAAGTGAAAATGCTGAGCATAAAGATATAACAAAGATAAAAAAAGATATAACAAACATCATTTTATCTTTTATCCAAATTGATGAAGAGGAGATTTTATATGATGGATAGCTTTAACTTAAAAAATAAACTTAAAGCTTTACTTGCTAGATTAAAAAAAATTAAACACATTGAAATTTATATTGCTGTTGGACTAGCTGTCCTGATTGCTATAATTTATTTTACGAGTTTAAACTCTCCAAGTTCTGATAAAAATACCTCTTCGTCAAAAGAAGACAATTTAATTGCAGATTTTTCTACTTCTCAGGAATATGTTGTCTATCTTGAAAATAAACTTGAAAATGTACTTGAAGATATAAAGGGGGTTGGGGATGTAAATGTTGTTATTACTTTAGAAAAAGGTTTTGAATACATTTATGTAACAGAAGAAGAAACAAAAACTACTTCAAATGGAACGACAATAACAACATTAAGTGTTGTTTACGTAGATGGACAACCCGTGTTAAAAGAAGAAATATATCCAGTTATTAAGGGAATTGTTGTGGTTGCAGATGGAGCAGATGATATAGGCACAAAAATGAATATTATGACAGTTTTGCAAACTGTTATTGATATTGACAATTCTAAGATAAATATAGTTTCTGGAAAATAAATTTAAAAGGAGTAAATGAAATGAAAAAAAGAACTAAAATTATTATAATTACGGCAATGGTTTTACTTTTAGGGGTTACTGGTTATTTAAATATAGTGCTTAACAATTCAATTTCAAATGAAAATAATATAACAACAACATCAAGTTACTTTCAAACATATCGTTCTGATAGAGAATCAACACGCGATCAAGAAATGTTATACTATGATGCAATAATCTCAAGTGAATCTTCAAGTGAAGAAGCTATTAAAAATGCTGAAAATGCAAAACTTGAACTTATAAATCAAATGGAAAAAGAACTTGTTGTTGAAGGCTTAATCAAATCTAAAGGTTTTGAAGATTGTGTTGTTACAATCACAGACTCTAATGTAAATGCTGTAGTTAAAGCAAGCGAACTTTCTTCAACTGAAGTTGCTCAAATTGTTGATATAATTCAAACACAATTATCTACAAGCATTGAAAATATAAAAATTATTCCAGTAGAATAATTGCAAAAGATAGCAATTATATGTTATAATACCAAAGAATAGGAGTAATCTATGACTAAAACAAAGACTACATTGCCCAAAAAAGGAAAAGTTGAAATTGATAGAGATATTCTTTTATCTATAATCAACTTAGCAACAAAAGAAATAAATGGAGTTGAATCATTAACTAATGCATATCTCCCAATTTATAAGAAAATGCTAAAACCAAAAAGTGAAGGTGTTGCAATAAAATTTGATACAAATGGTCTTTTGAATGTAGATGTTTATATCAAAGTATATATGGGGTATAGCGTTCCTGATATTGCCTATCGTGTTCAAGAAAATATTAAAAATGCATTAAACTCAATGGTAGGAATTAAACCAGGGAAAATTAATGTTCATGTTTATGGCGTTGCATGTGATGAGGAAATACAATGAGAAGTTATGCAAGGGAATTAGCTTTTAAATTAATATTTGAAAGACTTTTCGTCAAAAATAGTTATACATTTGACGAAGAGTTTTTTGCTTCTTTAAAAAAAGAAGAAGATAAAGAATTTGCCAAAAATATTGTTCTGGAGTTTGAAAAAAATCATGAAAACTTAACTTCCATTATTTCTAGTAATTTAGTTGGATATGAAATTGATAGAGTTTATAAAACAGATTTAGCATTAATGTTTGAGGCTTTGACGGAAATTTTATATCTTCAGACTCCGCCTCAAATTGCAATCAATGAAGTTTTAAATTTAGCAAAAAAATATTCCACTAATAAAAGCAGTCGTTTTATTAATGGTGTTTTATCTTCTGTTATAAAAAAGATTAATAATTGAAAGGTGAATTAATGCCCGAAGCTATTAGTGTTACTCAATTAAATACTTATATAAAGCAAATATTTGATGCTGAAGAATTTCTTCATAACATTCCTGTTATGGGGGAAGTTTTTGGTGTAAGTTTTTCAAGAAATGTTATTTACTTTTCTTTAAAAGACGATAATTCAACTTTACCTTGTGTTTGCTTTTACCCTAATCTAATAGATAAAATAATTGAAGGACAGAAGTTAATTGTTACAGGCTCTCCTAATTTTTATACAAAAGGTGGAAAACTGAACTTCAATGTAATCAAAGTTGAAAATGTTGGTCAGGGTAAATTATATGAACAATTTTTACAACTAAAACAAAAACTCCAAGATGAGGGATTATTTGATAGTGCTCATAAAAAGAAAATTCCTAATGATATCAAAAGGATTGGTGTAATAACATCAAGAGAAGGGGCTGTTATACAAGATATAAAAAATGTCGCTTGGAGAAGGAATCCTACAGTAGATATTGTTTTATACAACACAAAAGTACAAGGCAATATGGCAGAAAATGAAATTGCACATGCAATAGAGGTAATGGGCAATTATCAAAATATTGATGTAATTGTTGTAGCACGAGGCGGTGGGTCGCTTGAAGATTTATGGGCATACAATACAGAAATGGTTGCTCGTGCGACATATAACTGTCCTAAGCCTATTATTTCTGCTGTAGGGCACGAAACTGACTTTACTATTATTGATTTTGTAAGTGATTTAAGAGCTCCAACACCATCTGCTGCAGCGGAATTGTTGACTTATAATCTTAATGATAAAAAACTTGAATTATTTGGTCTGGCAGATGCATTTGTAAAAGAGTGTGAAGATTATTTATTTAATCAAAATAATAATATAAACAATATTAATTTATATTTATCAAATGATATTGAAAAAAAAGTGATGAATGAGCAAAAAGAATTGTCATCTATAAAACTTAATATTACAAATGTTTTCTCAAATTTTATAAATCAAAAATATTATGAATTAGGTATAACTGAAAATATATTAAATAAAATTAATCCAAATGAAATATTAAATAAAGGGTATGCCAAAGTTGAACAGTTTAATAAAAGTATTAACTCTATAAAGCAACTAGATATGAACGATTCTTTTAGTGTTATTTTTAAAGATGGAATGATTGATGCAAAAGCAATTTCTAATAAAAAAGATTATAAACAAGAAGGAGAAAAATAAATGGAAAAGATATCTTATGAAGAGGCGACAAAGGAACTAAATAGTATAATAAATAAAATTGAAAAAGAAAATATTCCAATGAGTGAAGCCTTAAAACTATTTGAAAGAGGACAAGAACTTATCAAAATTTGTTACACTGAACTTGATAGAGCAAAAGGAAAACTTACAGAGATTAAAGAAAATCTTGGAAAACTTGAAGAGATATAATCTCTTCATTTTTATTTAATTAAGTTCATACAATAATTATTATTTTCATATAATATGTTGTGAAAAATTATAAAATCATAATAAGCAAATATAATAAAAAATATAAATATTTATGGGCATTTAAAATGTTTTTTATTGCAATAAGCTTATCACTGTTTTTTGGTTTTATAAGCCAAACACTTCTTACTAATATGGGGATAATTGTTGCATCTTTAGGTATCACTTTTTTTATATTCATTTCAGTTATGTTTGATATGTTAGGGATTGCGGCAACATCAGCAAATATCAATGTGTTTGAAAAATGGGCGAAAGATAATGTAAGGGGTGCAAATATTGGTGTTAGGCTTTGTAGAAATTCAGAAAAAGTATGTTCTTTTTGTGCTGATGTAGTAGGTGATATTTGTAGCACTCTATGTGGTGCGAGTGGAGCCTGCATAGTAGTAAGTTTAACCAACAATATAGATAATTTAAAAATAATAATTTTAATTTCAATATCTATCTCTGCTTTAATTGCGGGAATAACAATATTCTTTAAGGCTATTATGAAAGAAAAAGCTTTAAAAAATTCAAACAATATAATTCTAAAGTTAAGCAGACTTTTAAGTTTTTTTATTAAATAAGAATAATTTATGAAAAATAGTTGACATAGAATAAAATTTATGATAATATATTCGCATGAAAGTAGAAGTTCCACTTCTCACCAGTCAACTTTAAGTTAGATTTGGTAAAAACTTAATTAAAATGTAATTAGTTTTTTGGTGGAATTTTATGCTTCCACCAAATTTTTATTTAAAAGGGGATTATAACAATTTTTAAGGAACTTATTATAAACGAAGAAATCACTGCAACGCAGGTTCGTTTAATCGGAGAAAATGGAGAACAACTTGGTATCGTATCTAGAGCAGAAGCTCTAAATCTTGCTGAAGAAAAAGGTTTAGACCTTGTTTTAATGTCTGGAGGGACAAATCCTCCTGTATGTAAACTTTTAGATTATGGAAAGTTTAAATATGATGCACTAAAAAAAGATAAAGAAATAAAAAAATCTCAAAAGATCATTGAGACTAAAGAAGTCAGATTGTCAATGACTATTGAAGAACATGATATTGCTTATAGAGTTTCAAGTGCCACAAAATTCTTAAAAGAAGGAAATAAAGTGAAAGTTACGTTAAGAATGAAAGGGCGTGAACAGGCTTATGTAAAAAAAGCAATAGAAATTGTAAAATTATTCTGCAATAGACTTGAAGAAGTTGGAACGGTTGAAAAAGAACCAGAACTATTAGGGAGAAATATCTTTGTAGTTATAAGCCCAAAGAAAACAAAATAAAAGGAGAATTATTATGCCAAAACAAAAAACACATAGTGGATGCAAAAAACGTTTCCATTTAACAGCAAATGGTCAAGTAAAATTTGCTAGACCTGGTAAAGGACACTTCCTTACCAAAAAAGCACAATCAAATAAAAGAAAACTTAGAAAGGGATCTTACATCGCAGGTAAAAACACACAAAATATTAAATCCCTTTTAGCAAAATAGGAGGATAAGACATGAGAATTAAAAGAACAGTAAACGCAGTTAAAAAACGTCGTTCAATCCTTAAAAGTGCAAAGGGATATAGAGGCGCAAAATCTAAGCTTTATAGAACAGCAAAACAACAAGTAATGAGAAGTGGACAATATGCATATATTGGTCGTAGATTAAAGAAAAGAAATTTCAGAGCATTATGGATCACAAGAATTAATGCTGGATGCAGACAAAATGGAATTTCTTATTCTAAGTTTATCGCTGGACTTAAAAATAAGGGAATTGAACTTAATAGAAAAGTTCTTGCTGATATGGCAGTTAGAGAACCTGAAGCATTTGCTTCACTTGTAGGACAAGTTAAATAATATGCTTACAAGAGCAACATCAAGCTTAATTAAAGATCTGAAAAAGCAAAAACGAGAAAATTGTTCTTTGCTTTTTTTGGATAATATAAAAATTATCAAAGATTCCATTAATAATGGAATAAAACCAATTTATATTTTGGTTGAAGATGAACACTTAAATCAGTGGAATGGTTTAAATGTTTTAAAAGTAGATAGAAAAACTATTGAGCAATTATCTGATAGCAAAACACCACAAGGAGTAGTTTGTATTACAGAATACCCACAATATAAAGTAGAAAAGCCAATTGGAAACTTTTTGGTTATTGACAAACTTCAAGATCCAGGGAATATTGGAACACTTATAAGAACTGCTACAGCTTGTGGTTTTGAATATGTATTTTTGCTTGATAGTGTAAGAATTTCTAATCCTAAATTAGTTAGAAGTTCAGTTGGAACAATCTTTCAAACTAAAGTTATAGCCCTAAAAACAACTGATTTCATAAATGTTTTTAAAAGTTGGAATTTACCTCTTTTAAAAGCAGACATGAGTGGTGAAAATATTTTTGATTATGATAATAATGGGATAACTGGTCTTGTTATTGGAAATGAAGGAAATGGAGTGTCTAAAGAGATTTCCCAATTATGCACTAAATCAATTTCTATTCCAATGATGAAAAATGTAGAGAGTCTCAATGCTTCTATCTCAGGTGCAATTATAATGTATCAGATAGTTAAAAATGAATTAAAAAAGTGAATGAAATAAGAAAAATAAGGAGAATAAAATGTCAGGACATTCAAAATGGCATAACATTCAAGCCAGAAAAGGTAAAAGTGATGCTCAGAGGGGGAAAATATTTACTAAAATAGGTCGTGAAATCGCTGTAGTAGTAAAAAATGGCGGATCAGATCCAGTCTCTAACCCAAAGCTGAAAGATGTTATAGCAAAAGCAAAACAAAATAATATGCCTAATGATACTATTGAAAGAAGTATTAAAAAAGCTGCAGGAGAACTTGCTGGTGTTAACTATGAAAGCTGTACATATGAAGGATATGGACAAGGTGGTTCGGCAGTTATAGTAGAATGTTTAACAGATAACAAAAATAGGACTGCTGGTGATGTAAGGCACTCTTTTGATAAATTTGGTGGTGCTTTAGGTTCTACCGGTTGTGTAAGTTATTTGTTCCAACGCAAAGGCATTGTAGAAGTTGAAAAAAATGATTCCGTAAATTCAGATGAATTGATGCTTTTTGCTTTAGATTTGGGGGCAAAGGATATTGTTGAATATGATGATTCTTTTGAAATTATTACTGAAGCAAATGAACATAATAAATTAAGTGACGAATTAACAAAGGCAGGTTATACAATTTTAAGTGCAGAAACTCGTTTAGTGCCTGATAATTATATAGATTTGGAAGGTGATAAATTAACAAAATTTAATAGAATGATTGAGGCATTAGAAGATTTAGATGATGTTCAAGATGTTTATCATAATGTAAACATTCCTGAAGAAGATGAAGAAGATAATGAATAAAAAAAATGACACTTTAGGCTAGCAATTTTGAAACTAGCAGAATATTTAAGAGAAACATAGACAAAAAACTGTCTATGTTTTCTTTTTGCACCAACTCTCTCTTAATTGCAAAAAAACGAATACTTCTAACGTTGTCATAGGTTGTCGTGAAAATATCCAACTCTACAAATCTTTTGACATGCACTTTAACCTTGACAACAAAGAATATTCGCTTACTCTAGAAAATAGAGAGAAGAAAACAAAAAATAAAAGAGC
>CALWRN010000027.1 GCA_944383975.1 uncultured Clostridia bacterium
AGATATATGCAAGTGGAAGTTATGGAGCTCTTGCAGGAGTATCAGCAAGTGGAACAAAATTAAACTTTAACTTGGTATATATAACTACAAGTGGTGGAACAAGCACAAGTGGTTTATATACAGGAACGGCGACATTATCAACAAACCTAGTAGAAAATAACGGAACAAGAAGCAAAGTAGGGACAGACGATTTAACAGGCTGGGGTAATGTATTTAACAGACTATTACCATCAGCAATATCATGGGGAGCAAAGGTAACACCGGCAACATCATCTGATCTTACAAACTGGGTTAATAAAAAAATAGATTAAATAATTAATTAAATAAAATAATATAAAATTAATTAAAAATATTAAAATTAAAAAAGAAGAAAATTAATTCTTCTTTTTTTTTATTAAATAATATATTAAATAATATTTATTTTTTATTAAAAAATATATATTTATTATTTTTTATTTTAATTATTTTTATTTCTTTTATTTTTAAAAAAGGTTGATAATAAATTAGAACATTCTTCTGAATATTTTTCATCAAATACAATTTGCGTGTTGTGATTAAGTCTTTTGCTTGATAAAATCAAATCGCATAATCCATCTTGCGAAGTTTTTTCTTTGCATGCATAAACAACTTTTTTAATTCTGGCATTGGCAATAGCACCTGCACACATAGGGCAAGGTTCTAAAGTAACATAAAGTTCTGCGTTATCAAGTCTCCAAGAGTTCATTTTTTTACAAGCTTTTTCAATTGCATTGATTTCTGCATGTCTGATTGCATTTTGACTTTTTTCTCTTTGATTATGACCTTTAGCTATAATTTTGTTATCAATAACTATAACTGCACCAATTGGAACTTCATCATTTTCTAAACTTTTATATGCTTCTTTTATTGCATACTTCATAAAATCTTTCATAATTTAATTTTAATCAATTTTTGCTTTAAAGTAAAGTTGATTGTTTGTATTTTGTAAAATAATGTTGTATAATGTTTCAATGGAAAACAAATCGCAGAATATTAATTTTAGAACATTTTATAGAGATGATGATAGTGGAAAGGTATTTTTAATTTGCCTTCTTATTCCAATTATTGTATCACTAATTTTTTCAATGATTGCAGGTCAAATTGCAAAACAACAAGGAGTGGAAGCAACTGAAATCACATCTAATATGTGGTTTTTAACAGTCTATGCACTCATAAATTTTTTAGTTTATATTTCAATTTATCTTGTTTATAATAAGGTAAGTAAGATTGAATATAAGGCAATAAATTTAAAATTTAAAATGAATTGGCATACTTATCTAATAGTTGTTGCAGTAGGTGTTGTGTCTTTGTTTGGAATACAATATTTTATTGGAGCTTTTGATAATCTTTTAAAATTAATAGGATTTCCTTTAAATAGTGGAACGACAATAAACCCAACTGATTTTGGAACTTTTATTTTAGCGACATTTGTTCTTGCAGTGCTTCCTGCAATAGGGGAGGAGATTTTATTCAGAGGAATTGTCCTAAATGGTTTGCGCTCTAGATTTTCAGATTTGGGGGCTGTGTTGTTTTCTGCTTTAATGTTTGCCCTAATGCATGGAAATTTACAACAACTTTTATACCCATTTATACTCGGCTCAGTGATGGGGTGGATTGTTGTAAGGACAGGTTCACTTATTTCTTCAATGATTGTGCACTTTACAAATAATTTTTTAGTTGTAATGTTTGCATATATTGAAAATGTTACAGGTTTTTCATTAGCACTACCGAATACTTGGTGGTTTTATTTGATTGCAATACTATTATTGGTTGTTACAGGTGCAATATATTTTATAATTGATAGATATTATTTTAAACATAAAAGCAAAGAAAGTGTTGAAAAAATTTCATCAAAAACTTCGCCTTTTATATATGTGTCATTATCAGTAGCTATTGTCATATTGGTTTTAAATACAATTGCATCATTTGCAATGTAAAAAAGTTTTAATTTAGACATTTATAAAATTAAATTAACAAAATACAGGAATTTATTTTGCTAAAATATTATATTAATATATTGTCATTATTTTAGGTGGCGATAAAGTTTATAATTTTATAAGTTAGATGTCGAATATTGTTTTATATTGGTATATTAAATAATAATGCTTGAAATATAGATAAAAATGATTATAATGTATAGAGTTAAAAAGAGGAGTTATAATGCCATTAAAGAATAAACTTACTAGAAATATTTTTTACTGTTATCTTCCGATAGTAGTCCTTTTTGCAACCATAAGAATGTTATCTCATTTTGGAATTTTAGACTTTTTAGGGCAAAGTGGAAAGATAATATTAAATTGTGTGATACAAATAGGTTTATTGTTTTCAATTTCAATATTTTTATTTTCTTTTTTCCAAAAAACAACTATAAGAGAAACTTTTAAGTTTTATGGTTTTAGGAAAATTTCTTTAAAATCAATTTTGATTTCAATTTTAATCGGCGTAATTGTTTATGTTTTAAACATTTTTGTAGCGACCTTTTTCAATTCAATAATTTCTTTATTTGGTTATAAATTTACTTCTTCAACAATAAGTGGTCCTCAACCTATATGGGTGTTATTTGTAAATTTATTTTTAACAGCAGTATTGCCTGCAATATGTGAAGAAACAGCACATAGGGGAATGTTATTAAAAGGTCTTTCTCCATTAGGAAGAAAGTGGGCAATAATAATTTCGTCTATTATGTTTGGCTTGTTGCATTTAAATATAGAACAATTTTTCTATGCAACAATCATCGGATTATTGTTGGGATATATTTCAACATTATGCGAAACTATTTATCCAGCAATGATAATCCATTTTATGAATAATGCAATAAGCGTAATAATGAGCTTTTCAAGGACTAATAACTGGGGAATTGATGGGGTGTTTAACTCACTTGGAAATTTTATGACAAATAGCCCAGTATTAGGATTTATATTCATATTCTTGTTAATAATTTTGTTGCTATTCTTATTAAGATATCTTATTGGTCTTTTATTCAAGGATACAGCCCTTAAAAAGATAAATCAACTTCAAAATGTTTTGTTTAAAGAAATCGCAAGAGAAAACTATTTTAAAGAAATAGATGATATATCAAAAGGGAATTATGAAAAGCCAAACAACCATATTTCATTTGAAGAATTTGACAAACTTTATAAAATTAAAAGTTTTGATATGGGGCATATAAGCGGTTTAGACAATCATATAATTTTCAATGAAGAAAAATATAAGATGGATATAGTTACAAAGGCTTTGATGATAACAGTATTTATATTGGCAGGTGCGATTACTTTGTTTACATTGATTTGGGGAATAATAATATGATTAACATAAATATTGTATGCGTGGGCAACTTAAAAGAAAAATTTTGGAAAGACGCATCAAGTGAATATGAAAAAAGATTATCAAAATTTTGTAAGTTAAAAATTGTTGAAATTGAAGAACAAAACAGATTTTTGGAAATAGATAAAATAAAAGAAGCAGAAGGAATTAAAATATTAGAGCATTTAGAGGGTGAATGTTTTTTGCTTGACCTAAATGGAAAAGAATATTCAAGTGAAGAGTTTGCTGACAGATTAGAAAAGATTTCTTTATCATCAAGTTTAATAACCTTTGTTATAGGTGGCTCGTATGGTGTAAGCGACAAAGTAAAGAATATGATTAAGAATAAGATAGCGTTTGGAAGAGTAACTTACCCACATAATTTAGCTAGAATTATTTTGCTTGAGCAAATTTATAGAGCATTTATGATTAATAGTGGGGCAAAATATCATAAATAAGAGTGTATAAAAAAATTAGTAAATGAATTACTAATTTAAAAACTAAAATAAAATAATTAAGATGTTAATGATTTATAATTTATAATAGGTTGAAAAATAATTCACAGAACAGACAACCTAAAAATATAGTCATTAAGGTTAAAATAGAAAGATTTTTATACATTTTTTCACCTTTTTATTATAAGATTCATAAAAAACATACCATAAAGAAAGATATATCAGGATAATAAAGTTATTTGTCGTCAAAATGTTCGTCAAAAAGGCTTTTATGAGAATTGCCATGTTCATATAAACTTGTATTGTTATCATCATAATCAGGGTTATATGAATGTTGTTTTTCATCATTTTGAATATAGTGGTCATGCCCAGCTTCAACATTATATATAGGGGTGTTATGATTATCCATTGACTCTTGATAATATTTTTCTTCTGACTTTTTGCTCATTTTTTCAATATTTTTTAATACATCTTTTTTATTTCTTCTTGAAAAAACAGCAATAGTTCCCTTGCCTTTAATAAGCTTATATACTAAAAACACACTAGAAGCACCAATAATTATATATATAATTCTTGAAAAAATTGATGCCTGATAGCCAAAGATACCAGCAACAAAATCATATTGTAACAAACCAATAAGAAGCCAATTTATGCTTCCAAGCAATGTTAATATGAAAGAAATAATTGTAAACATTAAAATTCTTCCTCCATATTAAGTATTTGCATATAAATGAAAAAAATTCTAAAAATGATTATTTTCATTGACTTAACATAATAAAAAATGTATAATACATGATTGTTAAACATGTTAAAAGGAGTTCGTTTATGACACATTTTTTAACACCAGAAGGTAAAAAGCAACTAGAGGATAAACTCAATTACTACAAACAAGTCAGAAGATTTGAGGTTAGCAAAAAGATAGGAATTGCCAGAGAGTTTGGCGATTTATCTGAGAACTCTGAATATGATGCAGCAAAAGAAGAACAAGCTCAGGTAGAAGCAGAGATAAGTGAAATGGAAGATATTCTTCTTAACTGCCAAGTTATAAAACAAAAATCTAATGATGGAACGATTAATATAGGATCATCTGTAAAATTATATGATGAAGAATTTGATGAAGAACTTAACTATAAAATATTAGGTTCAACTGAAAGTGATCCAGCAAATGGAATTATAAGTAATAATTCACCAGTAGGTGCAGCACTTATTGGGCATAAAGAGGGTGAGACTATAAAAATCAAATTAGATGGTGGCGAAATAGTTTATAAAATATTAGAAGTCAAATAAAGCCTAATAAATATAATTTTTGACATTTATTTTCTTGCCAAATATGCTATTTTATTGTATAATAAGAATAGATAAATTTTTGTAGGATATTTTGGTAAACGCGTATGATGTTTAAAAACTCAGTAAGATTATTGTGTGCAAATTTTGATAAAGTGTGGAAACTTTTGGTTTACCACATTTTATCTATTGGTATATGTGTTGCGTTGTTAGCAATATTCCACAACTATTTTCTAGATGCATGGCGTTTTTCATATACAGAGGCTGGGCTTGATAATATATTTGAAACAGGAACATTATATGGTTCAACCATTCCACACGCACTTACGACAGTGGGAGATTTTGTAATTATTTTCTTTAAACAAATTTTTGCTAATGTTGGAATTGGAATCTATTTCTGCTTAATATCTTTTTATCTATTTCCTTTATTAATAAATATAGGAAAAGTTGTAACATGTGAAATGATGTATGGCTATATGTCATCATGTCAAAAACAGAGTTTTACAGGAACATTCTTAAAAACATTAAAAAGTTCACTTGCATATTCTTCATTAAAAGTTTTATATGCAATACCATTTAACTTTTTAATATTGTTAAGTATGTGGTCTCTTACAAGGGTTGATAATGATATTTTTGATTATATTATGCCTTTTGCATTTGTTATTGTGCCTGCAATACTTATGGCTTTTAAGGAAACATTTAATGCAGGTTGGGCACCAGCAAAAGTAGTTTATAATCAGAATGTCGCAAAATCTTATTCTATTGGAATGAGAGCTGTATTGCGTAGAGGAACAAAAGTTTTCTCTACAGCTTTTGTCATTTATCTTTTAGCAATAGTTTTATCTGTTGTTTTAGGTTTATACGCAATAATAATTATTCTTCCAATCATATCACCACTTGTTCATATATTTGAGATGGTATCTTTTTTCTCAAGCCAAGGTATGAGATTTTATGTTGATAACGATACTATATTATCACCAAAGAAACTTGAGGAAGTTGATAAAATAGAAGATGCAAAATATCTTTTATAAAGTTTATTAATGTAAAATAAAAATAATAAAAATTAATAAAAATAATAAAAATTAATAAAAATAATAAAAATTAATAAAAAATTAAAATAAAAAAATCAAATTTAAAAATAATTAAAATAAAAAAAATAAATAATTAAAAATAAATTTAAAAATAAAAATAATTTAATTAAAATTAAAATATTTAATAACAAAAGATTAATCTTTTTAATAAGGTTATTTTTTAGTGTGATAAAATAAATAAATTTACCTGCACATATTGCAAATTTTTAAGATTGACAATTCTAACGCAATAGCGTTTGAATATAAATATTCATAGTTTTAAATTATGATAAAAATAAAAAAGGAGAAGAAAAGTGAATAATAATAAACTTAAAATTACTTTTCTAGGTGGAGTCGGAGAAATTGGAAAGAATATGACTTGCCTGGAATATAATGATGAAATCATCATTATTGATGCTGGTTTAACTTTCCCTGACGATGATTTGCCAGGTGTTGATATAGTTATTCCAGATATGACCTATTTAATAGAAAATAAGTCAAAAATAAAAGCCTTAGTTTTAACTCATGGACATGAAGATCATATAGGGGCAGTGCCATTTTTGCTTCAACAAATTCAAATGCCTATTTATGGATCTAGATTAACTTTAGCACTTGTTGAAAACAAGATGAAGGAGTATCCAAAAGTAAAATATAAGGCAATATCTGTTAAGCCAAAAAATGTTTTAAAGATAGGTTCTTTTTCAATAGAATTTATAAAAGTAAGCCATTCAATAGCAGGATCACTTGCTTTATCAATAACAACCCCAGTAGGAACAATTGTTCATACAGGTGACTTTAAAATAGATTATGAGCCTATTGATGGTGAAATGACAGACCTTCCTAGACTTGGTGAAATTGGAAGAAAAGGTGTAAACTTGCTTTTATGCGAAAGCACAAATGTTTGTAGAAAAGGTTATTCTATGAGCGAAAAATCTGTTGGAAGAACATTGGATGAAATTATTAAAAACCATGCTGAAAACAGAATAATTGTTGCAACTTTTGCTTCTAATATTCATCGTATGCAACAAATAATGGATATTGCAGAGAAATATAAAAGAAAGATTGCTTTCACTGGAAGAAGCATGATTAATGTAAGTGAAGTTGCAATGAAATTGGGAGAGTTGTCATTCAACAGAGAAAATATCGTTGATATTGAAAAAGTTGATAAAATGGATGATAAAGAAGTTTTAATAATGACAACAGGAAGCCAGGGCGAACCTATGAGTGCCTTGACTAGAATGGCAGCTGGAGAATTTAAGAGCTTAAAAATAAGAGAAAACGACCTTGTAATTTTATCAGCATCACCAATTCCAGGGAATGAAAAAAATGTATATAATGTAATTAATGCTTTATATAAATTAGGTGCAGATGTAATATATGATGAACTTGCAGAAGTTCATACTTCAGGGCATGCATGTCAAGAGGAATTAAAACTCATGCACAGCCTAGTAAAACCTAAGTTTTTCATGCCTGTTCATGGTGAATATCGTCACTTAAAGACACATAAAGAACTTGCTATAACTTTAGGAATGGAAGCAAGAAATATAATTTTGCCAAGCATAGGGATGCAAGTTGAAATGGGACCTAATTCATTAAAAGAAATTGGATTTGTCAAAGCAGGACAAAGACTTGTTGATGGAATGGGTATTGGAGATATGGATAGTAACGTATTAAGAGAAAGAAAACAACTTTCAGAAGATGGAATTTGTGTTGTTTGCGTAAATATTAATAATGTTGCTGGAGAAGTCACAGGAGAACCATTCATAATCACAAGAGGTGTTGTATATAGTGACGAGCAAGAAAGTTTTGTTCAAGACGCAAAAGCTTGTATTATAGCTTCGCTAAAAGAAATTGACTTAAGAGGGGTTGAGCCTTCAGTTATAAGAGCATCACTTAGAAGAAACATTTCAAATTTTATATTTAGAAGAACAAAACGTAGACCTATGATTTTGACAATTGTAACACTTGATTAACAGGGGAATTATGGAAGAGTTAAAAAAGTTCGCAGAAGAAAATTATATACCTATTGTAAGGGATAGAACTGCAAAAGCATTAATGGAAGAGTGCAAGAAGAAATCTCCAAAATTAATTCTTGAAATTGGAACTGCAATAGGCTATTCTGGACTTTTGATGCTAAAAAGTTGTGATGGATATCTTTATACGATTGAAAAAGATGAAAGTCGTTACCAAATGGCACTTAAGAATTTTAATTTATTCAATATGTCAAACAGAGTAAATTTAATTTTAGGTGACGCAAAGGACGAACTTGAAAAACTTGTAAATCAAAATATTAAATTTGATTTTGTGTTTTTAGATGGTCCAAAAGGTCAATATATAAAATATTTACCAATGATAAAAAAGTTATTGAATGATGATGGAATTGTTTTTTCAGATAACGTTTTGATGCATGGATTAACAGAACATCAAGAAAATGTAACTCACAAAAATCGTTCTATGGTAAGAAACATGATTGCTTTTAAAGATGAAATTATGAATGATAGAGAATTTGAAAGCAAACTATATAATATTGAAGATGGTTTTATAATATCTAAAAAGAAAGGTATAAAAAACAATTAAAAAAGAAAAACAACAGAAAATTTAATTCTGTTGTTTTATTTATTATATTTTGATACAATATAATTGTAATGGATTTTGAAGTAAAATTAATTGAATTTTTACAAGCAAATGCATCAGTTGGCTGGATAACTTTTTTTCAAATATTAACTATGTTTGGAAGTTATCTAGGCTTTTTTATAGTTTTTGTTCTTTTGTTTATAAAGAAAAGAAAATTAAGTTATGCTTTTGCAATTACATTTATTGTTGCATCAGTGATAAATTATATATTGAAGCAAATAATTGCAAGGGATAGGCCTTTTGTAAATAATGAAGTTATTTTGAATTTAGATAATGAAAGTGGTTTTAGTATGCCATCTGGGCATAGTATGTGTGCTGGACTTTTTGCAACATTTTTATTTTATTTAATTATAAAAAGTTCACAAAAAAGAATGACAAAAATATTAGGAGGAATAGCAGTAAGCCTTTTCCCTATACTTATAGCTTTGTCAAGAATGGTGCTTGGAGCTCATTATTTAAGCGATACAATTGTTGGAATAATTATAGGTATTATATTTGCTATAATTTCAATTATGTTGTATAATATTGTCATGAAAAAAAATAAATATTATGATTGAAATAATGTTTTTTTTCAAATATCATAAATATAAATTTTACTTGGAGATTAATATGAATGAAATTTTTCAGGTAACAACAAATAGTGAAGAAGAGACTATGTTGTTTGGTGAGAAGCTTGCAAAAACAGTTGGAAAAGGAGTTGTTTTTACATTGCTTGGCGATTTAGGGGCAGGAAAGACTCATTTTGTAAAAGGCTTTGTAAAAGGTTTAGGAAGTGATAGTTTGGTTACAAGTCCAACATTTACATTATTAAATGTATATGAAGGTGGGAAGGTGCCAGTTTATCATTTTGATATGTATAGATTATCTTCTAAAGAAGAAGCAGAAGAACTTGGGTTTAATGAATATTTTGATTTAAAAGCCTTAGATGGAATTGTTTTTGTTGAGTGGCCATCTCAAGTTGAAGGATTGATTACATGTCCTCATATACAAATAAAAATAGATAAAATAGACGATAACAAAAGAAAGATAACAGTATCAAGTGTTTTAGGAGTTGAACAAAAATGATAGCAATATCAACAGCATATAAAGAAGCTTTAGTTGCAGTAGATATAAACAATAAAAAGGAATTTATGGAGTTAGATTCTAATTGTAAACATTCAGAAAATATATTAAAAAGCCTGAATGAATTATTAGATAAAACAAATTCATCTATAAAGCAAAATGATAAGTTTGCAGTAGTTGTTGGGCCTGGTTCTTTTACTGGGATTAGAATTGGAATTGCGCTTGTAAAAGGTCTTGTAAGTGGTCTTGATAAATATTATGTTTTACCAATAACAACATTTGATTTAATGGCTTATAGTTTTTTAAAAAATAATAAATATAATCAAAATTTTGTATGTGTAATAAATGCTTTAAGTGGACTATATTATATATGTAAATATTCAAAAGATGGAGAAAAACTTGGGCAAGAAGAACTTGTTGACCAATCTGAATTAGAAAAGATAACAGAAAATAAGATTGGTTTAGCAGAGGAAAATATCGTTTCAACAAATGTTAGACCAACAAGTGAAGATTTGCTAGAACTTGCTTGCTTGTGTGATAAAAAAGGCATGTTTTCTGATGATATTAGAAAGTTACAACCATTATATTTAAGAAAGAGTCAAGCAGAAGATAGCTATGACAAAAAAATAAAAAAAGATTAAAAAATTTAATAAAAACAATAGACAATTTGATAATATCTTAGTATAATGTGATAGACAAATTAAGGAGATTAAGGAGAAAAAATGAAAAAACCAGTTTATATAAGATGTCCTAGATGTGAACTTAATTATATTCAAAAAAAAGATAAATATTGTTCTGTTTGTAAGGCAGAAATGGAAGCAAAGAAAGATTATGTTGATGATATTGATTTAGAGCTTTGCCCAATTTGTAAAACTAATTATATTCAACCAGACGAAATTATGTGTGCAAGTTGTTTAAAAGAGCATCAAAACGAAGATGGTGAATTAAACTCTGATTGGGAAGACTATATTGTAAGAGATGATGAAGACGATGTTATGACAATGGACGATGAAACAGGGGAAATGGCATCTGTTAATGACATTACTAAATCTAGTCTTTTAGATGATGATGAAATTGCACCAGACATTTCATTTACAGGAGATGATGAAGATATTTCATTTGACGATGAAGAGTTTGATGATGAAGACAGCGATGATGAAGATGAAGACAATGATGACGATGATGATAGTGATGATGATGACTTTGATGACGATGATGATAGCGATGACTATGATTATGATGATGACGATGAATAATAAAGTAAAGTAAAAGTAAACTTAAAGATAAATAAAAGGGTTTCTGCTTATATTTCGGGAACTCTTTTTGTTTAGAAATTTTAGGTTAACAAAAAATTAATAATGCAGAGCAAAATAAAAACCAGCCATTAGTGCTGGTTTTTATTGTTAATAAAATTCATTGATAAATTTTAATTATTGCCTGAATTTTTATCTTTCTCTACATTTGTTTTATTTTCAGAAGTTTGCTTTTTAAGATTTTCCTTATAAGCCTTTTTTTCTGATTTAAATTTTTCTTCTTCCTCAGAGATGATTTTTCTTTCTAATGTAAGCAAATAATCTGCTGACATTGCATGTGTGATTTTTTCATTGATAATGTTTATTTTTTCTTCAATTCTAGTTGTATTTTTAGTATATTGTTTAAAAGCATTTTCAACTTCTTTTGAGATCTTTCCATTAGAATTCATTCTGTTTTCTTTAATGTATTCTTTATGAGCATTATCAAGGTTAATCTTTTCTTCTTCTAATGTTTTCTTTGCTTTTTGTAAATCTTCTACTTCCTTATCTCTTCTCTTTTGAGCTTCAACAAAAATAACATCATGGTTGATAGAAAGTTTTCTGTCATAAGTTTCTTTCTTTATTTTTTCTATTTTTTTAATTTTAACATGTTTTAAAATGTAACCAATAATAGCGACAAGTAATGCAACTCCCATAATAATTGAAGGAATTAAAAGCCATTTTGAATCAAAACTTCCTTCATCTGAAGTTGTATCTTCTGTTTCACCATCTTCTCCTTCGTCAGTTTCAGTTGATGAATTTTGTTTTGCAGTGTAAACAGTCTTGTTATAAGTAGGAGATAGAGAAGCACTATTATATTCATCTTCTTCAATAGTTGTTAAGTCAAGGTGAGTGAGAAGGGCAGTCCCAATAGTAGCATCACAATCAGAAACTAAAGTAAATTTAATTGTTGGATTTGTTGTTTCAGTGCATTTTAAGTAAATTGTGTAAGATTTAAGTTCATTTGAAGTTACAAGTTGACTAATTTCATCAAATCCTTCAATATTTATTTTAACACCATATTGGCAATCATGATTATCAGTGTTTGCATTTTCTGCACCTATATTAAATATTGTTGCAAGGTCAAATGTTACTTTATAGAATTTGTCTGCTTCAAGGCTGAATGTATATTTAGATGTGAGTGTGGCTGAACTTGCAACTTTTGTTGTTATTGCAAGGAAGTTAGAGTCATCTACCATTAAATCTGGGTTGATTTCTTGGTAAGGATTATTCTTTCCACTAACGATTCCACCAACTGCACACATATCTTTGTTTTCGTCAGAATAATTAGAATCATATATTTCATCAACTTCTAAGTCGTAAGCAGGAGATGTTGTTATTTCATTAGAGATGCTATTGTTTGGATTTAAGTTTAGATAATAATCTGTTAAATCAGCAGAGTATTTTGCACTAGCAAATGCAGCTTCATTACTTTCTTCTATAACAAAATCATCTAAATAAACAAGTCCACAAACCTTGTCATTTTCATCGCCAAGAGATACTTTAACTTGAACATTATGAGAAACGGTTTCTGCAGTATGGAAATAAATTTCCATTGAATTCCATTGGTCAATGCTTGAAAGGTCAGTTTGTGAGAAAAGTGTAATTCCGTTTTCATCAATAACTTCTACTTTAATTTTAGAATTGTTACTATCAACACCATTATAAGAATTTTGATTGTAGTAATTAAAAGATAATTTATAATAAGAATTATTGACAAGATTATATGATGAAGAAGTGATTGATTGATAGCTGTTAAATTTATTATACATCATATAAACATTATTAGGAGTATCAACATTGCTATCTACAGGGTTGCCAGGATAAATTCCAGCCCATTCATATTTATTAGCATATAATTCTTTATAACTATCACTATTATATAGATATATTACTCCAGTTGTATTTATTTTTTCATCTTCAACAGCAGTTGTCCAATCGCTTGCTTTGATAGGGTATTTAAACTCAGTATTATTGATGCTCGTTGAGTTAAAATAACCATTAGCAATAGTTGAAGGAGTCCCTGAGAATGATTTAAATTCAACTTGGTTAGATGCAGCACTATATTGGTCATAAGTTGCATATTCAACTTGAATATTATCAATTACAACACAGCCATTAGCAACTGTTTCGCTATCGCCAAGCCATAATTGAATGTTTGCTGAAGTGTCATAAAGGGAATGTCCTTTGACATAAAGTTCAACTGTTTGATAGTCATTTGTAAAGTCATTTTCAACATTTGAAGTAATACCACTTGTTTTTCCACTTTGAAGTTCATAATAATTTTTTGCATCTTTATCAGAACTTAAGATTTTAGGGTATAGGCTGTAAATATTGTCGTTTTCTTGTATTTGAAGGTAGAAAGAACCAGTGCTAATTTCAGCAAGTTTTAATTTTAATGTAATTTTATAAATTCCATGAGCTTTTATTTCTAAGTCTTTAGATTGTACTCCGACATACCCACTAGAGTAATCAGAGTTTCCACCATTTCCAGTATATAGAATCATGGCTTGGCTATTGTTATAAGAAAGGTCATCACCAATATATGAATATCCTGTTAAAGTTTTAAAGTCAGAAGGTTGCATATTTCTTATATCAGAGATAATTGCATGACCATTTGATTTTCCAACTATGCTCCATTCGTCTCCAAGAGTGTTTGAGTTTTCTTGAATATCATTTTCAAAATCAAAGTTATAAGAAGAAGTATCAATATTTGCACCTTTGTTTTGAAGAGCGTCAACTAAGAAAACAGTTTTAGAATCAAATGTTTTATATGTGTCTTGATTTTGATATCCAAAGTCATTACATAGGTCAAAGAAGGCGTTTTGTGAGTATCTGTTTATATAAACATCATCAAAGAAAACGGCACCATGGCTTCTTGCACCATTGGCAGAACCAAGATATAAATCAATTGTTACTGTTTGTGCTTCATCACCAGTTGCAATAAAAACATAATAATCTTTCCAAATAGAGTTGGTTAAATTTTCATATCCAACTTGGAATGAGTTTCCTTTTAGGTCTTTAAGTCCAGAAACATACATAGATGCACAGACGTCATTTTCACCATTTAAACTAGTTTTAACAGAAACAGAAAATCTATAGTAAGAATTTGCTTCAAGTGTTATTTCGCTTGAACGATATCCTTTTTGTGCTTGTTGAGAATTATCCTGATTTGCTTTAGAGTTAATCATTAAAATTCTGCTATCATTTCCTTTTGTTCCTGGGTTTTGTTGAAGCATGTAGGTATCTTGATATTTAGAAAAAGAGCTTGTTGATGAATCGTCAGGATTGGAATTACTTCCGCTTCCAACATCAATAAGCATACCTGTTGCTTTGCTTTCAGTTTCAATGGCTTCCCAACCAGAGAGTGAATTACCTGAAGCATAAGGTGTTGAGCCTTGAGTGAAAGAAGAGTTTGTAAGGTCAACATTTTCTTCATAGTAATAAACATAATCGGCAGTATTAACTGCGTAAGATTGAGTTGACATCATAACCCCACCAAAAAGAGAGAAAGGGAAAAGGAATGCAACACAAAGTTTTAATAATTTATTTTTATGTTTTTTGCTAGTCTTAATCATATTCCACCTTTTAGAAAAAATAAATTAAGTTAAAATTTTAAGTGATTATTTTAACTATAAGCAGTTTAGTATAAATGGTAAAAATAAAAAAAATAAATTGATTTTTAAGTCATTTATATGAACTGCACAAATTACTTTAATAGTATATAATATTTAATACAAATAATCAAATAAAATTGGCATTTTTATTCATAATAATTACATGGGAAGATATAGAAAAATTATAAAAATAAGTATGCACAATCTAAAGTGTGCAAATATTAGAAATAATATAAATAATAAGTTAAAGATAGACAATTTTGCTTATTTAAAGACAAAGAAAGACAAGAAAAGCAAAAAAATTAAAAAGTGCAACTGCTTTAGCAAAAAAGAAAAAATAAAATTAATCGTAAGTGGTGCGGTTATAGGTTTTTTAAATGGATTTTTCGGTGGCGGTGGGGGAATGATTTGTGTTCCAATTCTCCAAAAGGTATTAAAACTTGAAAGTAAACAAGCCCATGCAACAGCAATTGCTGTTATCTTTCCATTGAGTGTTATTTCTGCGTTCATTTATGTTTTTAATGGATATATACAATCACTACCTTTGTTGACAACAACTATAGGTGTAGTATGTGGAGGAATATTGGGGGCATTTGCTTTAAAAATGTTACCACCGAAAACTATAAGAATAATATTTGCTCTTATAATGTTTGTAGGGGGGATAAAATTAATAATATGAGTATTTATCTGTTAGTGTTTTTATATATTTTATTTGGCTTTACAGCAGGTATTTTTGGTGGACTTGGAATGGGTGGCGGAACATTATTAATACCACTTCTTACTATATTTCTTGGGTTGGATCAAAAATTGTGTCAAGGCATAAATTTAGTATCCTTTTTGGTTATGGCATTATTTTCTCTTATAATACATTATAAAAACGGCTATTTAAAACTAGATGGAACAAAATTTATTGTTATAAGTGGAATAATTTTTTCTATTTGTGGTGCGTTGCTGGCAGGCTGTTTGCCTAGTAAAATATTAAAAATTGCGTTTGGTGTATTTTTGTGTATTCTTTCTATACTTCAAGTTGTAAAAGTATTAAAAAAATAGTTTACTTTATGTTAAAAATGTGTTAAAATACAAAACAACGGAGGGGCTAGATGGTAGATAAAACAAAATGTATCAGCTGTGGAACTTGTGTTGCAATTTGTCCTGTTGGAGCAATAAGTTTTGACAATGACGGAAAAGCATTTATTGATAAGAAAAAATGTATAAGATGTGGGGCTTGTCAAGCAAGTTGTCCTGTTGAAGCAATAGATTTGAATAGGAGCGATGATGGAAAAAGTAGCAATAATTGAACTTAATGAAAACTTGTTAAAACTCTCTATTTATAAGGTAAGCAATGGAAAAAGTTTGCTTTGTTTAAGCCAAGAGCAACGTTTCCAGATTGGAAAGGAAATTGATGCTGAAGAATTGTTAAGCCCTAAAACAAAGAATGAAATCCTTCATATTTTAAAAATCTATCGTAAAATGATAGAGAGTTATGAGGTTTCAAAGATAATTTCTGTGACAAATAATGTTATATTAAGGGCTAGAAATTATAGAGGATTCCTAGATGAAATTTATAATAATACAGGAATAAACTTTACTATTTTATCAGAAGAAGAATATATTAAATATTTGTTCTATGCTGTAGTAAATTCTATAGATAGTGCCAAAGGTATATATATTTATGTTGGTGCTTATTCATCTTATGTGATCAAGTATAATAGAAGGGCAATACTTGGAAGCGAAGTAATACCTTACGGAACATATAATATTTTTGAGAATGGTGATAAAAATATTGATGAAATCGTTTCTTTTATGAAAAAGAAGATATCACTTGGTGGAGTTTTAAGCGACTTTGATGAAGATAGCAAAGTTGTTGGAATTGGAAACGCCTTTTTATCACTTGGCAAAATTGCAAAGAAAATTCAAAGATATCCACTAGATGTAGATAACAACTATCAACTTTCTAGTGAAATAATGAATAAAACTTATGATTTTATAAAAGGTTTAGATCTTGAAAAAATCAGAAAGATAAAGGGTATAAGTTATGATGATGCAGATAAAATAGTTGCAGGTGTAGCAATTATTAAAGCATTTTTTGAGACTTTGCCTTTAAAAGAAGTTTCAATTTCTACAGCAAACTTAAGAAGTGGAATATTAAATCAAAGTGTTCTTAACTCATCTCAAGAAAGATTTAATGATTTGTTATCAAATTCACTTGAAAACTATTATGAATTTAACAAAAATGAATTTTCTGTAAATCCAAGTGTTTATAATATGGCAATTATATTGTTTAAGCAATTAAAAGTAATGCATAAATTGCCAAGATTTTATGTTAAACCATTAAGAATTGCTTCATTTATGTATGATTGCGGAAAATGTATAAATGAGGAAGATTACGCAAAATATAGTATAGAAAAAATAGTTTTTTCTGATATAAAGGGCGCTACTCATAGAGAGCTTTTAATAGCAGGATTCATAGCACTATGTCAAAATCTTGATAATTTTTCATTAAATGAATGGATAAAATATAAAGATATTTTAATGGAAGAAGATCTTGATGCTGTAAGAAAATTAGGAATAATTGTAAAACTTGCAGTTGCATTAAACGCTTCAGGAAAACCTGTAATTCAAGATATTGTCTGTGACATACTTGGAGATTCAATTATAATGAAGACAGTTGTTGAAGGAGATGCTTCATTTGAAATATTGGAAGGAATGAAAGTTGCACAGGATTATAAAAAGGTATATAAAAAGAGTTTACAAATCATATAATATTTATAATTTTGGCTAAGTTTTTATTGATTTTCAATAAAAACTTTGTCTTTTTATAAAGATATTTTTAAATTTTAACTATAATTATTGAAAATTTAGTATAATATAATTGTATTTAAAGTTGATTAAAATCTTATAAAATCTTGATTTTTGACTTTGTATTTAAGAAATATCAAAAATCATTTATAAATATTAAAAGGGGGATAGTATGAAAAAGACAAGTTGGCTATCAATTTTAGGGACTTTAGTTGTTATATTAGTTTTATCTTTTTTATGCACTCAATTTTTGCTCCCATTAATAAATGAAAAAACATATTCTGAAACTAACTGTTTAAATGATCAAGTTACAGATACAATGGATTTTTACGATATTGCAAAACTTTATCGTGATTCTAATGCTACTTGTGCAGTTATTGTAAACGGGCAGAGCACAGAAGTATCAAATTCTTTTGTATCATCTTTAGGAAGTGGTGTAGCAATTGCATCTAAAGGATATGAAATTGAAGCATCAGATAATTCATATGTTGCAAGTAGAGGAAGTTATATAGCAACAAACTATCATGTTATTGAAATGTTTGATAGTGATAAATATAAAAATTGTTCAGTATCTATAATGGTTGAAGATGAAACAACATATTTATGTGAATTATTATGGTATAATAAAGATTTAGATGTAGCAGTGATTTATTGCGATGACTTAAATATGGATTATGTAAGAATGGCCGATAGATCAATTTATTGTAGTGAGCAAGATAAATTAGATTATGGTGATATTTTTACAATAGGTTGTCCACTAGACACTATGTATATAAATAGATTAACAACAGGAAATGTTGCAAGCAATAATGATTTAACAATGGTAACTGCTGCTAATATATATCCTTATGAAACTAATGAAGGAATGAAATATCACGAAAATGTAAATGGTTTTGGGCTTTCAACAACAGTTATTGATAATGTTTATGAAGATGTCATTGATGTTGCTTTAGGAATAACATCTGGGAATTCAGGTGGTGGTTGTTTTGATGAAAATGGCTTGCTTATAGGTTTAACAACATTGGGAAGTGATGTTGACGAAACTGGTGGAAATCAAATGAACGGGGTTGTTCCAATATATCCTATCATTGAAGTTTTAGATAGACTTATATTAAAAAACGAGTTAAAACAAAGTCAAACGATATTAAATTTTGAAGAATTAGGACTTGTTGGAATAGACGAAATTGAAGCTGGTTATATAACATATATGAAAACTGAAACAAATTATGGTTATTATTTTTTAGATGAAAATTTTTATGATAGTTCTTATTATTCAGATTTTTCATTTACGGGTGAGGGTTATTATATTTTATCTAACAGCAATAAATATTCAGCAATATCTTCTATTGAAAGAGGTTGCGTAATAACTTCTTGTCAAATCAATAGTGGTGAAACATTAACTGTAAATACAAGAAATGATTTTCTTTATATTTTACTTCAAGTTGAAAATGGAGATTCGTTAACAATCAATTATAACAATGATTCAGGAAGAAGTGCACAAGCAAGTATATCATTCTAAAAGGGAACAGGTGAACAAATGAACAAATTTAAGTATGCAATTGAGATTGGTGGTTCTTATACAAAGATATTTGTCAAAGATGAGGGGTTTGCATTATGTGAACCAACTTTAGTTGCTGCAGAACCATCACCAGAAGGTTATCAAGTGATAGGGCTTGGACTAGAAGCAAAAAAAATGATGGGAAAAACCAGTGATGCAGTTGAGGTTTTCAGTCCTATTTCAAATGGAAAAATAAACAATTATGAATATTTAAAAGAACTTTTGTCTTATTTTTTCTCAAAATTAGAATTTAGAAAAAAACATGATTCTATTATAGTATTAGTAAATTGTGGATTAAATCAAAAAGATAAAGAAACATTTTTATCTCTTTTATATGAATTAGGATTTAAAGAAGTATTATTGATTCCTACAGTATTATGCTCTTGTATTGGTGCAGGTAAAAATATAAGTTCAACAAAAACTAACATGATTGTAAACATAGGCGGAGCTAACACTGATATAGCAGTAATTAATATGAATTCTATTATTAAAGGGGCAACGTTAGGCCTAGGAGGAAGGGCTGTAGATGTTGCAATAGCAAATACAATTGCTTATAATCACGGAATTGTTGTTGGGCTTGGGACAAGCGAAAAGTTAAAAATAGAAGTTGGAAGTTTATATCCAAATGACACATTGAATATGGAAGTTACAGGTGTTGATATAGAAAGCAAAGTCCCACGTTCATATATAATTTCATCTGCCGATTTGTTGCCTGTATTAGAACCATTTTTTGATGAAATAATAAGAAGTATTGATGTTACAATAACATCTTTACCACCTGAAATATCAACTGATATTATAAATAATGGGGTTATTTTTGCTGGTGGAATGAGCAATATTTCTGGTCTTGAAAATTATTTAAAGAAAAATTTTAGATATCCATTTAGAATTGTTGAAGATGCTGAAAATGTTTCCATTTTAGGGGCTGGTAAATTATTAGATGATCCTGTTTTACTTGAAAGAATTTTTGAAAATACATAAAAAGAGACTTTTGAGTCTCTTTTTTATTTATAACAAAATAATGATAATATTGAGTAATTTTTATATGACCTAATATGACAACATAAGAAATATTACGACATATCTTCGTTTTATATATTTATATTTTTTTGATAAAATTAAAAACGAGGAGCAAATAATGGCAAGAAAAATAGTTTTAACAAGTGGTAAAGGTGGGGTAGGTAAAACTACAGTTTGTGCCAATTTAGGAATTTGTTTAGCGAAACTTGGGTTTAGAGTTGTGTTAATGGATGTTGATATAGGCCTTAATAATTTAGACGTTGTTATGGGTGTTGAAAATCAGGTTGTTTTTGATATAACTGATGTGATAATGGGAAAATGTCGTCCTAAACAAGCATTAGTTCAAGATAGAAACATTTCATCATTATATGTTTTGCCATCTGCACAAGCATATAACAAAACAAACATTTTGGGTGAACATATAAAAAATGTGGTTGACCAATTAGATAGCAGTTTTGATTATATACTCATTGATTGCCCGGCAGGTGTTGAAGCAGGCTTTCATAGAGCTGTTTTTCCCGCGAGTGAAGCCATTATTGTTGTAACTCCACATTTGTCATCTATAAGAGATGCTGATAAAGTAATTGGTTTATTAAATGAATATAATATAGAGTATAAAGGACTTGTTATTAATAGAATGAGGGGTGATCTTCTATTAAACGGAGATATGATGACAATAGAAAGTATTGTCAGGGCATTAAATTTACCTTTGCTTGGTGTAATACCAGAAGATGATGCAATAGGTTCTTCTTGCTCTGTGGGAAGAAGATTACAATCTGTAGAAAGTGCTAGGGCGTTTACTCTTTTAAGCGAGAATATTCATAATGGATCAAAAAAGATTTTTGATTGCACATATAAATATAGGGGACTAGTTGGTTACCTAAAAAGAAACATAAAGAAACATGTTTAAAATGAGGTGTATTTATGGATTATAGAATTGCCAAAAGATTGAATTATATTTTAGAAAATGATAAAATCAGTGATCCACAGCAGGTGTGCGAAGTATTAAAAGATGAAATTAAACCAATTGTTGAGAACTATATAAGTTTGCAAAATGAAATAAAAGTCCGTTTTAGAAAAGAAAACAATAAAAATATATTTTGGATAGAAATTGATGCAGAAAGAATCAAACCATTTGGATATATAAAACCTTGGTATAGTTAATTTTTATTAAATTAAAATAAAAATTAAAATAAAAATTAAAATAAAAATTAAAATAAAAATTAAAATAAAAATTAAAATAAAAATTAAAATAAAAATTAAAATAAAAATTAAATAAAATAAAAATAAAAATAAAAATAAAATAAAAATAATTAAATAAAATAAATAAAAAAATAAATAAATAAAAATTAAATAATAAATATTAAATTAAAAATTAATAATAATTTTATAAAAAATAGTGCTAAGTAAAATTAGCACTATTTTATTTATTTTTATTAAATTCTTTCCCAGCAAGCATATAATGTTGTGTTAGAAGTAATGGTTATTGAAGTAAATCCACTTCCACCTTGAGTATAATCACTCCAAGCACTTGTTCCCCAAGAAGTTGCTTTAAATGTTTTTGCATCAACAGGAATTGCAGTTAGATAGGCTTTGCAAGTAGGGGCATATTGAGTAAGATCTATTGTAGTTCCTTCCAGCACTTTAAATGAAGGAATAGGATTTGGTGCTTCTTTCATTTTACTTCCAGCGGTACAACTAAGCACAAGATACCATCTTAAATCAAATGAGACTGTATAATAATATTTTTCATCAACAGACCAATTTGCAACAATGTTTTTATTTTCATTTGGCATTATAGAAAATTGTTCACTATAACCATTGAAAGTATATGTTGTTTGGACTGTTTGTGTTCCATCATCTACTACATAAGAATTTTGTGTAGGGAATGAAATGTTTTCACCTTGATATAAATTATATTCAACAGTTCCTGCATTTCCATAAGCACTTGAAATCTTAATTGTATAAAGATTTCTAATATGAAGGTTAAGATCTTGATCTGGCATTATAAAATCACTTAAATATTCTGTTTGATAATTTTCATCAAGATAGAATTTTGTAGTATCGCAGATTTTATTGACACCTGTTAAATCTATATTTGAACCAACTTTTATTCTTTGAGAATAGATTATTTGTCCATTATCATAAATAGTTAAGTTTCTTGTTTCTTCTACTTTTACAATATTCCATTTTGCATATAAGGTTAAGTTTTCATCAGGCATTATATTAGAATAGAAACTATTAACAAAGTTTTCATCACTATACCAACCATCAAAAGAATAGGTTGTTGTTGTGTTATCAATGGTTTCAACTTTTTCATTTAAAATAGGCAAAGATATGTTTGTTCCAGCAAGTTGAGTTATACTGTCTAATGAAATATCTTGGCTGTTGGTAACAAATGAAATTGTTCTATAATAAATTGTAGTTTCATTCCATTTTGCATAAAGAGTTAAATCGCGACTTGGCATAACATTTGAAGTAAATTTTGTTTTTTCCTCAAAGTTAGGTGAAGTAAACCAGCCTTCAAATTCTCTTGTTGTTTTTCCAGTAGAATTGTCTATAACCATATCTTCATAGGTAGGAAGTGTAATAGTGGCACTAGGAGCACTTGTAATATCACTTACTTCAGCACCACCATTTTCTTCAAAAGTAATTTTATAAAGGGTTTCGCTTGAAAGTGACCAACTTCCATTAGAAGCTTCCCAGAAGGCACCTTCATTATATTGATAGTTGTTAACAAATTCATAAAGTTTATTCATATCAACTTCTTTTCCATAATCAACAATTTGAGTATTAGAAGAAGAAATTGTAAGTTCAAATATACTTGCAAGTGGCATAAACATACTAAAACTTACATTTGAAATATAATTTTTAGCATTTGCGTCTTGGCTTAATGAAAGAGTTAAAGATAAACTATCTAGGTCAGTATTGTTTGCAATTTCAGCCATATTTAATTTAACAGTGTAGTTTGTTTCATTTTCAACATCAAAAGATTTAATAATATTGCTGAAATCAATAGGCTCAGTTCTGTTTGAAGCTTTTGCCATAGCATCTTGGATTGCACCCATGATAGCATCTGTAAATCCTATACTATATTGAACAAAATACATAGGATTTGCAAGGAATGTTTCTAATGAAACTTTAACGCATTTTTCATATTGTCGCTTACCAGCACCAAACATAATGTCAATATATTCAGTTCTGTAAAGATAGATATAACCATCTTTATAGTAGATATAAAGATATCTTCCTGAGCCACTTTCGGTATCTCCGAATTTATATGGAACATCATTGTTTACACCTATTAGTGTAGGAATTTCACCAATCACAGCATAAGCTTCCACTTGACCATCAACAATTTTAAGATTTATATCATAAGGAACATTCCATTTGATATCAATTCCAATAAGAGTTCCAAGTATGTTGAGAGAACCTGAAATATGATAATCTTTAGTTGAAATCATGTTTATTATTGCTTTAACAAGTTCGTTAGATCCAGAAATATCAACATAATTTTTAGTTTGATCAACACCAACATAATCTGTCCATTCATTAAATGTTAAGGCTATATTTAATGAATTTGTTAAGTCATTGTCTAGGTATATGTTTTCAGCATATAATCCAACCAATTTATCACCAGATTTAACAAGTTTAACAACAATATCATCAGCAGATTCATTAGAGTAAATATTTTTACCATCTAAAGTAATAACAAGTTCATTTCCATTATTTTCAAAATTTTTAATCAATTTTATTATATTGATAATATCCTCAGGTTTAATTTCTAGACTTGTAGGGTTGAAATGTGAAAGATCAAGGTTTAAGTCAATATCATTTATGAAAGGAATTGAACTTGCATCTATACCTAAAACTTCAAGAAGAATATAAACAAGTTCTTTAAAGTTTTCATTGTTTATTTTTAAGCATAGCCCATTATAATCAAAGTAGAGCATTCCGTTTTCAACAAACAATGAGATGTCAAGGTTTTCTATGTTCTCAGATGAAATGATGGTTGATAATTTAAGTGTTGAAGTAAAGTCAGCCTTAATTTGTGCATTGATTTGTGAGTTGTCTTTAAGCATATTAATTGAGGCATTTGCACTGATTTGTTTATTATTTATATAGTTAAGAATTACTTTTGCATAATCAAGAAGGGAAGTAACGTCTATATATGAACCAGTAGGATTAAATTGCAATGCTTTATCTTGTAAAGTGATTGTTGCGGAAATATCATTGTAATTTATGTTTGCAGTTGATATATTTTGGTTTTCAATTAAAACATTAACACTTAATTCATTATTATAATTAACTTCAATATTTTTATCAGTTAA
>CALWRN010000028.1 GCA_944383975.1 uncultured Clostridia bacterium
GGTATGGTGTGTTTAATAATGTCGAAGTAAACACAAACATTACTGAAGATGAAAAAAATTCAATCTACAAAAAATATAAACAGGCTGTCAAACGCTTTGTCGATGAATACAATGCGGACAATCCAGATAAAAAAATAAGAAAAATCAATGTTGGAATGAATTTGAATGATCTTTATAATCAAATAACTCAAAACGATAAAGAAGCAAATAAATTGTTGGAAGCAATAGATTATGCAACATCTTATGGAATAAATGGTGTAGGACATAATGGAGATAGCAGTGATTTGCAATATACATTGTATAATGCGGAGGATGAAAATGGCAAATCAGTTTAAAAATAAAGAATATTTTGAATGCTTGCTTGAGCTTGAAAAATTACAAAAAGAGGAAGATAGTCTAAAAGTTAAAACAAAAAAATTAAAAGAGAACTATAAAAAGTCGCCTGAAGACGATAAAATTTTGAAAGATATAAAAGACCTAGAAGAAGAATATATGACATTGTATAAAAGACATGCGAAGCTAAACAATAAAATTAAAAAGATGTATAATGCTAGTAATTAATAAAAATTCTTTAAAAAAATTAAATAAAAAGTTTTTTTTATTCAAAAATATGCAAAAAAATTGCCAATTTTAATTAAATATGTTTTTATAATAAAAAAGAGGGATGTGTGTTAATCCTCTTTTTTTTTGTTAAATTTTTTTATTTTAAATATATTCATAAATTAATTGGCGTTAATTTCATGATAGTCAATCAACTTATGATGTTATGATTCGACTAAGCTTGTTTTTAAAGTTATAAAAACAAATCTTTATGTTTATAAAAGAAGTTGAAATATTCTTTTGTGTTCTCCAGTTGCCACCATTTTTTAATGTCTACAGGAGTGCTGTCAAGATCATATATTTTCGCACCATCTATTGCAAGCACAAAAGGTGAGTGAGTTGCAATTACAAATTGACAGCCAAAATATTTCGCTTTATCTTTCAATAATTCAACCAAAATGTTTTGAAATTTGGGCGATAAACTGTTCTCTGGTTCATCTAAACAATACAGGCAGTTGTCTTCAAGCATTTTTTCAAAAAATTCAATAGCTGTTTCTCCATTGCTGTTCAATTTTACTTCTTTTCCTATTTCATTAAAGATAAATTTTCTTCTTGTTAAAGATTTTTTTCTAGTCAATGTTTGCCTTTTGAATTCTTCATAATTCTCACTACCTTTCAAAAAAAAACAGTCTGGCCATATCTTAACTGGTTCCATTCATCATTTTTTAGTTCAGTATTTTCTAAAATGTTTTGATTGTTCTCTCTTGCTGAGATCATATAATCGAATATGTCGTCACTTGCAATAAGTCTGCTGTTGCAAGGAATTGATTTATGAAAATATTCTTCTTCATCTTCTGCCATTAAAATTTTGCATTGGTCAACAAAGTCATCAAAAAGTTCGCTTGTGTTATAGTTTGAAATTCGTTTTAAATTGAGCTTTTTGGCAATTAAATTGAGCAGTGTACTTTTTCCAGAGCCATTTCCACCATATAAAATCGTGATTGTTTCAAAATCAATTTCCGTTAAAAACTTGTAAGTGAAAATATTGCAAGGGTATGCGTTATCTAAAAATCCACCATTTTGCATAATTCTGTTAGTTACTAAATTCTCTTCAACTTCAATGGAGGGGAGTTTGAATTTTAATATACTTTGCCAAAGTTTATCTCCTTTATACAAAGTATATCATAAATCCAAATTATATTACAATAAAAAGAGGTTTTATCAAACTTTTGTTTGTTCAAACAATACAACAATGATAAGAGAATTGTTCAAACAATCACTTTACGAAATGACGCCATTTTTGTAAAAATTTTACAAAACATATAAATATAAAATTATATTCCATTTTTATAAATTATATTAAAAATAATAGCAATTATTAGCATAATTAAAAAGAATTAAGTCTGATATTAACAATAGTTTTAAAATTGTAAGGGAAAATGTTGACGGAATGAAGAAGTTTGGGAAAGTTGAAAAACTTGTCTATTTAGAAAAAACACTTTAATTTTTAATTTTTATAGTTGAAACTACTTTTTAATATAGTTAAGTTTGATTAATACTGTGAAAGTAATTTGAGTAAAATTTAATTAAAAAGTCTTTCAATTTTATAAAATAATGTGAAAAATAACAAAAAACATATATTTTTTTAAATTTTAATATCAAAATTTAGAAATTAATAAAAAACAGGTGTTTACGCAAATTATATTTTATATAAAAAGAATATTGACTTTCACTATTTAAAGTGATAAAATTGATATTGACAAAAGGGGTATTGAAATGGGAAGAAAAGTATATTTAGATAATGCGTCTACAACTTATGTTTCAAGCGAAGTTCTCGCTGAAATGTTGCCTTGTTTTAATGCAATCTATGGAAACAGCAATTCTTTACATAGCTATGGAAGAGAAGCAAGTGCAATAGTTGATAGGGCAAGAGATCGTATAGCTCATGCAATAAACGCATCAAAATCAA
>CALWRN010000029.1 GCA_944383975.1 uncultured Clostridia bacterium
TATCAATTTCTTGTCCGCAAGGCTTTTTATGTATGGTACTTTAGTTTTGAAAAAAACAATTCAACATATCAATTTAATATACTTATTTTATAATTTTTAAGTCATCGATATCTATTGAAAATGTATCACCATAAAATTCACTATTTTCGTTTAAATTAGGAAAGTCTATTTCAATACTGTTATTTATTACTATTTCATCTACAATACAACCAATTTCTCCTTTATGTAGCCCCAATTTTGAATATTTTTCTTTTTCAACAACTAATTCAACTTTATCAAATAACTTGAATTTAGGCAATGTAAAAACAAAATTTTCTTTTGACTTTATTTTTTCTATATTTTTTTTCTATCTCAGTTTTTAAATTTTCTGGAAGTGTTTCTTTATCTATATCTATATCAGCTTTATTTACATATAGTAAAGTAGCTTCTCCAAGATTATGTGGATTAAAAAATAAAACTTGGCAATGGTTTTGAAAAATGTCAATAATTATACCATGAGTATTTTTTTTCTATTCCATATTTTCTATATGGTGAATTATTTTCTAAATATACTAAATCATATTTCTTCATTTAAGCCAACCTCCAAATGGTGTAGTATTTTTTATTAAACCTTCTGGATACATCATCCAGCCACTATAAAAAGACCGTGAATTTAATGTTATTGGGATTGCCAACCTTTGTCCTCTTATATCCAATGTTTTAAGTTTATAGTTACCAGATAAGTAATTATTTAAAGCCTGTTTGCAGAATTCTTGTTGTAAAAAATAGGAATCATTTATATCATATCCTAGAATTAAAAATATTTGATTTTTCATTTTATTCTTTTATTGCAGCCAATCTCTTTCAGTTGTATCATTCCATATATCTTTTAAAAGTTTTCCTTCAACTTTTGCATTATTTTTAAAATCTTCATCATCGATAAAAATGGTGATTGCTTTTGTTTGTGAATTATAAAGACTGATTTTTGGTTCGCTTTTATCATAAAAAACAAGTTCTACAGCATAATAAACACCATTATACTTAAATTGCATTTCGCTATAACCATGTAATGCTTCCATAAATTCGTTTAAATCAGGTTCAAAAGGCTTTCCTTCACTATAAAGCTTTTTCGCTTTATTTAGTGAAATTAGGTTAGGTGTTGCGATAATGTCAGGGTTTTCTTCATTCAAAAAACAATTCCACCAACCGCAGTAAGAACATTTACCTTGTTTATAAATGTCAACATCTATTGTTTTTTGGCATACTTCACACTTTTTACTATATTTTTTTTCATTATTCATATATTCTCTCCTTTTAACAGTAGTTTGAATTAGTTTTTTCGCCATTAGGTCCAATATAAGGCGGTCTTGGATTCTTGTTATTTCCCCAATTAACATAATGGTCATGGGGCCATTCATGTTCACCACCGCCATGTGACCAGTCGCGATACCAAATTATTCTACCATCTGGTCCATACCAACCCTGTTGCAGAAGCCTCCCATTTTCATCATATAAATCTATTCTTGTATTTGGCAACCATATTCTTGGCAAAGATCCGACTCTTCCAGTTTGAGGATATATCCCGCCACTTGGTTTACACATTCCCATTATAGCACCTCCTGTGGCAATAATTCAAAGCTTTTTGAGATTGTTTCTCCGCATGGCTTACACAAAATGAAAAAGCATATCAAATTGACATGCTTAAATTTTTTATACATAACTCGGATCTTCTACTTTGTCCCAGATTTCTCTTACATACTCGTTTCCAATTTTTGCATTTTTAATAAAATCTTCCTTATCTTTGAAATATTGAATATTATTAGGGTTCCAACCAAATTCAATTCCATTTTCTTTACTTCTATCTAGTTGACATAAAAACCCTTTGTATTTAAACTCTACCTCACCATAAAATTCAAATGCTTCAAGAAAGTCATGAATAGTTGGCGTTAGTTTTTTGCCTTGTTTATATAAAATTTTTGCTTTATTAAATGAAACTAGATTACGATAAATTACTTTATCTGGATTTTCTTCGCACATAATATCATTATACCATCCACAATAAGGACATGGCAACAAATCTAATTCGTTTGTTTTATAAGTCTTGCCACACAATGCGCATAATTTATTTATTTTTTCTATCTTCTTTTCCATAATAACTCCTTTAACAATAACTATTATTTATATCATTCATAAAATCTTGTCTTGGGGGATTTTTTGACCAATCCCATGGATGGTCGTGAGGGAATTTATGATTTCCTTTTGGATTGCTATGATCCCAATCTCTATCCCAAATAGCCAAACCATCAGGACCATACCATCGTTGTTGAAGTAATTTTTTTGTATTTTCGTCATAATAATCTAATCTTGAGTTTGGAGTTCCATCTTTTTTCAAAGAGTGTTTATAAGGCCCGTATGCTTGCTTAATTCCGCCACTAGGTTTACACATTCCCATTATAGCACCTCCTGTGGCAATAATTCAAAGCTTTTTGAGATTGTTTCTCCGCCTATGCCAATAAGTTTGAATTTTAAGTATTTGCCGATTAAATTTTTTACTTTCAGTTCGGTTGTGAATAGTCCAGCGGTGTTATACTTCGTTTTTATCTTTTTCTCATCTAAATACCATTCAATCCTGTCAGCAAATAATGTTTTTATTTGAATGATTCCTTGATAATTATCTTCATTAATAGATACAATTTTTGGAGAGCCTATCAAGTTTTCATTTCTTTTAATTTGAAACAAATTTTTCATATCATTAAAAGAAAGTTTGTCCCATTCTACATTCTTATACGGATTTTTTATTAGGGGAATATTGTTTTGTTTTATTTCAATTCTGCTTCCGCCAAATTTTTCCAAATCCGCAACTATCTTCCAGCGATATACTGAATTTCTTTCATTATATTCAAGCAAAGACTTATTGAGATGATTTGCAAATTCCATTTCTGAAGCATCATTAACTTTCATAAAATGTTCTTGAGCTTCTTCGCCAAAGCCAAGTCTAACCGAGTTTTTGAAATGTTTCACTCCATGACACTTTGAACAAATTGCAATAATTTGTTTTAAAGTTTGCGTTTTCTTTTCAATATTAAAATCCCACTCTTCGTGAACATCAAGGTCATTTGTTTGATAACCACATATCTCACATTTACCTTTTGCTCTTTTAAGTGCAAATTCGCGTAGTTTATCCCAATCTTTTTTAGACAGTGTCTTACTAAAATCATTATTCCAAGCACCTTTTGGGAGCATATTTATAGTTAGTTTTAAATCTTTCATAATCCGCTCCTATATTTCTGGATAAAGTTCGCCAGCTAAATATTTTCTAGTGAACTCAGTTAGTCCAATTTTTTTGATAAGTTCTTCGCGGTTGTATGGATCAATTGCTTTTATATTTCCTGTCATTTCTTTAAATGGTGTGCCATAGCAGAGAACTGCACTTGGTTTGATTTTGTTCATCATAATTTCATAGCCTTCCATAAAACCTTTTTTGTTGTCTTCTCTTGTGTATGTTGATACTGCCACTACCGAGCCCTCTTCAACTCCATCACAAAAGAAATCAAAGCAATCATATGAGCCCCACGAAATTGTTGGAATTACAAGCATACCTTGTTTTTGCCAAAAAGCACCACACCAACGATTTTTGAAAACACTATCAATTTGTCTGGCAAGTGGCATATCTTTGTATGTGCTAAATTCAGGAGTAAGCAAAGCATAATATTGGTCTAATTTTTCAAGTGATTGCTCGGGTTTTTCATAGACTGTTTCAAAATTCCAATCATAAGTGAAGAAATGAATTGTTTTATTTTTATTTTCTTCATCATCGTTTTTTTGTTTTTAAATAACTTAATAATTCTATTTTATCTAAGTTTATATTTTGTTTTTTGACTATAGGCATTCCATATTTTCCACTTTTTTCAAACTCATTTCTCACAAGTTTTTGTTTCTTTTTTCGCTTTTCTTCTTCATAATCAGTTGTGCTTTCTGCAACAGAAAAAAGCGAATTTAATTGTTCATTATTTATCATTGTAAATCTCCTTTTATTTTAAGTCTTTATAAAACAAAAAAAAGATTAACATTGAGATTTTGCGTTTTCAATGTTTTGTGACAATTTTTTTAATTTTGTTATATAACATATTTTTATTTAATAAAATACC
>CALWRN010000030.1 GCA_944383975.1 uncultured Clostridia bacterium
TAATGATATGAGAGTAGTTATTATAAAACTATTCGGCATTTATTATGATATTTCAATTATTCAAAACCCTTTAACTGAAGAAGATAAACATTTTATAAAGCAGGTTAAAGAGATTCATATTCCATTGTCTGAGAGATTAGGGTTAGATAATTTAAAACAAATGCTTTATGATAATGTTGTAAGACTTGAATATCCAACAGAATATTATAAATTAAAGAAAGCTATAGAAAGCAAGAAAAAAGATAATGAGAAACAGCTTGCAATTACAAAACAAAAAATTCAAGAGATTTTAAACGAATTAAATATAAATGGACAAATAGAAAGTCGTATAAAACATATTTCTTCAATTTTTAATAAGTTGCATAATAAGCAGTTAAGTCTAGATCAAATTTACGATATCTTAGCGATGAGAGTTATTGTTAATAACGTGGAAGAATGTTATTCTGTTTTAGGTAGAATACATGGTATTTATAAACCAATTATAGGAAGAGTAAAGGATTATATAGCAAATCCAAAGCCAAATGGTTATCAATCTCTTCATACTACAATAATTGTTGAAAATCAACATCCTATGGAAATACAGATAAGAACATTTGAAATGCATAAAGCTTCAGAATATGGAATTTATGCACATTGGCTTTATAAAGAGAAGAAAGATAAGAAAAATGATTTTGACAATAGATTGACATGGTTTAGGCAAATGATTGAAAATGCTAAGAGCATGTCAAATGAGGATTTTATTGAAACTTTAAAAAGTGATTTGTATGATGGTGTCATAATTGCTCAAACGCCAAAAGGCAGAGTTATAGAATTCCCAGAAGGTTCTACAGTTATTGATTTTGCTTATGCCATTCATAGTGAAATTGGGAATAATTGTGTAGGAGCAAGGATAAACGGAAAATTGAAGCCTATCACAACTCATCTTCATAATGGTGATATTGTAGAGATTATTACCAATAATCATTCAAAGGGACCTTCTAGAGATTGGTTGAAGTTTGTAAAAACGCCAGGGGCAAGAAGTAAGATTAAATCTTTCTTTAAAAATGAGCTTAAGGACGAAAATATTAGACTTGGCAAAACAATGTTTAATCAAGCAGTTCAAGATAAAGGATTTTTAACAACACAATTATTGACTGATGAATATCTAGCAGTTATTTTAAAACGCTATAACATGGAAAGCATGGATGAAGTTTATGCTTCAATAGGTTCAGGTTCGTTAACGGCTAATCAGGTTGTAAGTCGTTTTCAAATGCTTTATAACAATGATAATAGGCAAATATCTAAAGTTCAAAATGTTGTTCATTTGAAGCGAGATAAAGATGGTATATTGATTGATGGTGATACGGGAATGCTTGTTAGATTTGCTGGATGCTGTAACCCTATAGAAGGGGACGATATAATAGGTTATATATCTAGAGGGAAAGGCGTAACAATTCATAGGGATAATTGTCCTAACTTAAAATATTTAGAAAGCGAAAGACTTATAAATGCACAATGGCAAGTAAAAGAAGATGCAACATTTACTGCAGCAATAAAAGTTATTGCTCATAAGTCTGATAATAATATTGGAAGACTTACAAACTTAATAACAGGATTAAAAATTAATATTAAAGGATTTGATGCAAAGGACGTTGGAGATAATTTTATCTGCACTTTAATTATTGATGTAAAAAACAAAATGGAGTTAAATAGTGCAATTACATCAATTAAAAATTTAAATAATATTATTAGTGTTTATAGGAGCGAAAGATGAATGTCAAATCTAATGTAGAAGAGTATCAAATAGAATTACAGGATTTATGTAAATTGTTTGGTGATGTTCCTAATATAGAAATAAATGTAGTTGAATCTGTAATAGATGATAAAATTATTGATGACTTCAATATAATAAATAATGGTATAAATAAAAATTATTCCTATAATTATATTTTAAATAATAATCTTTCAGAATTAAGAAAAAAATCATATAGAAAAAGACAGGTAAAGAACTTTTTATATTTAATTTTATCAAAAGAATTAAATAAAACATTACCATGGGGATCATTAACTGGAGTAAGGCCTACAAAATTCGCTAGAGATTTGGTTGAAAATGGCGAGATCAAGGAATATTTGATTGCAGAAAGTTTAGAAAAGGATTATTATGTTTCTAAAGATCGGGCAAAATTAATTCCTATGATAATTAAAAATCAAAGATGTATTATAAGAAATGATAATCTAATAGATTTATATGTTAATATTCCTATTTGTCCTTCAAGATGTTTATATTGTTCTTTTATCTCAAATGAAATAAATAAAGTTAAAGATAAGGTTGATACATATTTAGATTGTCTTATTAAAGAAATTGATGCAGTTAAAGATATAGTTAGAAACAAGTCATACATAGTTAGAACTATTTATATTGGTGGCGGAACTCCTTCAGTTTTAACTGCAAAACAATTAGATAAACTTCTTAATTCGCTTAATTTCCCTGTAAGTGAATTTACTGTTGAATGTGGACGTCCAGATACTATAACAGATGAAAAATTAAATGTCTTAAAAAAGCACAATGTTACAAGAATATCAATAAATCCACAAACATTTTGTGAAGCTACATCAAAGAGAATAGGCAGAAAACAAAAAAATTCACAGGTTTTGGAAGCGTACTCATTAGCTTTGCAAAAGGGGTTTGTGGTAAACATGGATATAATTGCAGGTTTACCAGGTGAAAAATTTGGAATTTTTAAAAGGACAATGAATACCTTATTGGAATTATATCCACATAATATAACAGTTCATACTCTATCAATTAAAAGAGGATCGCTACTTGCAAATTTAAATAATTCAGTTGAAAAAGACGATGAGAAAAATGTTTTTAAGATGGTTGAATATGCAGAAAAAACATTGATTGAAAATGGCTATAAACCATATTATATTTATAGACAAAAAAATCAACTAGCCGGACTTGAAAATGTTGGGTATTTTAGAGACGATAATGTTTGCATTTTTAATATTGATAGCATGGAAGAAACAAACACAGTTATAGGTGTAGGTGCTGGGGCTATAAGTAAAAGAATTTTTAATATAGAAAACAGAATTGAAAGATTACCTAATGTTAAATTCATAGAAGATTATATTGCAAGAATAGATGAAATGATAGAGAAGAAAAAGGAATTTTATAAATAAATAAAAAATTTATTAAATATGTTTACTTTTTATAATTTATTTGTTATAATGAAATAGTCGATAAACCTTATAACGCAGTAAAAAAGAGACCTTCTGACTATTTACTTCGTAAAAGGTGCTTTAAATTAAATAGGAGGAAAAAATGGAAAAGAAAGAAATAATTGATAAATTTAAACTTTCTGAAAAAGATACAGGTTCTGTTCAAGTTCAAGTAGCTCTTTTAACAGCAAGAATCAATCATTTAAATGAACACTTGAAAGCTAATCCTAAAGATAATCATTCTCGTCGTGGATTATTACAAATGGTTGGTAAAAGAAAGGGATTCTTGTTATATCTTAAAGAAAGAGATATTGAAGCTTACAGAAATTTAGTAAAAGAACTTGGAATTCGTGAAGTTAAATAATTAGAATTAAAATAGGGGGAGATATGTTTTTATCAACCCTTTTTTTAATATTTAAAGTGAAGGAGAATTTATGAAAGAAGATGCAAAGATATTTTCTATAGAAGTGGGTGGAAGAACAATTAGTTTTGAAACGGGTAGGTTGTGTGAACAATCAAATGGCTCATGTCTTGTTAGATGCGGAGAAACTGTTGTTATGGTCAATGTTACTATGTCTAAAGAGCCTAGACCTGGTATTGACTTTTTTCCACTTTCAGTTGATTTTGAAGAAAAAATGTATTCAGTTGGGAAAATTCCTGGTGGATTCAAGAAAAGAGAAGGAAAACCTTCTGATAAAGCTATTTTAACATCAAGATTAATTGATAGACCTTTAAGACCATTATTCCCAAAAGGTTTTTATCACGATGTATGTGTTGTAGCCACAGCTTTATCAGTTGATCCAGATGTAGCACCTGAACCTCTTGCAATGTTAGGTTCAAGTTTTGCTTTAACTATTTCTGATATACCATTTATGGGGCCAACAGGCTCTGTCCAAGTAGGGCTCGTAGATGATAAATTTATTATAAATCCAAACGCAGAACAAAGAGAAAAATCATTGATGAATCTCACTGTTTCGGGAACTGATGAAGCAGTTTTAATGGTTGAAGCTGGAGCAAAAGAAGTTTCAGAAGAAAAAATGCTTGATGCAATAATGTTTGCTCATGAAGAAATAAAGAAAATTGTTGAATTTCAAAAAGAAGTGAAAAAACAAATAGGAAAACCTTTGGCTGAAAATTTGATTTATGACATAGTTCCTGATGAAATTGATAAAGCTGTACGTGAATTTGCAGATAAACGTTTAGATTATGCTTTAGATACATTTGACCGTCATGAAAGACAAGCTAGACAAGATGTTGTTGATATAGAAACAAAAGAGCATTTTGCAGAAATTTTCCCTGAATGTGAGAAAGAGATTGGACAAGTTCTTTATAAAATGACAAAGGAAAAAGTAAGAGCTAAAATTTTAGAAAAGGGAATTAGGCCTGATGGAAGAAAATTGACTGAAATACGTCCAATATGGTGTGAAACAGGAGTTTTACCAAGAACCCATGGAAGTGCAATTTTTACAAGAGGGCAAACTCAAGTTTTGACAACACTAACACTTGGAACTGTTTCTGATATGCAAAAGTTGGAAGGGCTTGATGACGAAGAAGTTAATAGATATGTTCATCATTATAATATGCCCGCTTATGCCACAGGAGAAGCCCGTGGTATAAAAAGTCCAGGTCGTCGTGAGATAGGACATGGTGCATTGGCTGAAAGAGCTTTGGAGGCTGTTATACCTTCTGAAGAGGAATTCCCTTATGCTTTAAGACTTGTTTCTGAAGTTTTATCGTCAAATGGTTCATCATCTATGGCTTCTGTTTGTGGTTCAACATTAGCCTTAATGGATGGAGGAGTTCCTATTAAGCGTCCAGTGGCTGGTATTGCTATGGGGCTTATTAAAGACGATAAATCACATAAGGTTGCAGTTCTTTCTGATATTCAAGGATTGGAAGACTTCCTTGGAGATATGGATTTTAAAGTAACAGGAACTGAAAAAGGTGTTACAGCAATCCAAATGGATATTAAAATAAAAGGAATAGATAAAGAGATTTTAACAACAGCACTAAAACAAGCGAGAGAGGGTAGAATGTTTATAATGAATAAGTTGCTAGAAGAAATACCACAACCTCGTAAGGAACTTTCTAAATATGCCCCTAAGATAATTTCATTCAACATTGATCCAGATAAGATAAAAGATGTAATTGGCACCGGTGGTAAAATGATAAATAAGATAATAGATGAAACTGGTGTTAAGATTGATATTGATGATGATGGACATGTATTCATTGCAACTCAAGATGCAGAAATGGCTGAAAAAGCGAAGAAAATCATTCTTGGAATAGTTGAAGATGTAGAAGTAGGAGATGTTTATGACGCAAAGGTAGTAAGAATAATGAATTTCGGAGCCTTTGTTGAGTTTGGTGGAAATAAGGAAGGAATGATTCACATTTCAAAATTGTCAAATAAAAGAATTGAAAAGGTTGAAGATGTTGTTAAAATTGGTGATATAGTTGAGGTTGAAGTTATAAAAATAGACGAAAAGGGAAGAATAGATTTAAAAAGAATAGTACCTAAAGAAAGCAAGTAATCAAGTCAAAAAAATCAATTTAAAAACACTAGTATTCAATGCATACTAGTGTTTTTTTGTAAAATTAGTGCTATTATGTTATTCTTTTATAATTATTGAAATGATTTATTAATATGTCTTAGCACGTTTATTAACCTTTGAATTTCAGAGAAAGTATTAAAATAAGAAATTGATACTCTTACAGTTCCTTGTTCAAGGGTTCCCAATGCTTTATGTTTAATTGGAGCACAATGATAACCGCCTCGCACACATATACCATATTTCTCATTTAATAGATTTGCTATTTCATTAGAATGAATATCTTTTATGTTGAAAGATAAAACGCCATTTGAATTATTTGGATTTGTGTAACTTTTAATGTTTAATTTAGATAATTCAAAATTTAGATAAGTTGTTAAATCGTCTAATTTGTCTTTTATGTTGTTAAAATTTTGTTCTACAAATTCAACTCCGGCACCTAGTCCTAATATTAAAGGGGTAGAAATCGTTCCACTCTCTAATCTTTCTGGATAAATTTGTGGTTGGATTAATTCTAATGAATTGGTGCCAGTTCCTCCAAAAAGAATAGGTCGTGGTCTAAAAGTATTACCCATTACAATAGCCCCTATGCTTTGGGGTGCATAAAATCCTTTATGTCCTGCAATAGTTAAAAAGTCTATGTTTAACTTTTTTATATCTATTCTTTCATGCCCACAACTTTGAGCACCATCTACTAAAAAAATTATATTTTTTTGTTTGCAAAACTTTCCGATTTCGTATATATTTGCTTTCGCTCCATTCACATTTGATATATGATTACATATAATCATATAAGTATTGTTTTTAACTAAAGGTTTTATGTCGTTTAATTCAATACCTTTATCATCATTTTGAAAAGCTATTGAATAGTCTATTAATCCTTTGTTTTTTAAAAATTCTAAAGGTCGGAGAACGGAGTTATGTTCATTTTCTGTGCAAATCACATGACCGCCTTCTTTGCAGCAACCAATTATTACTTCGTTTAAGGCTGTAGTGCAGTTGTAAGTAAAAATAATATTTTCTGAAGATTCAGCATTAAAGTGAGATGCTAATTTTTCTCTAACATTCTCAATTTTTAATGCTGTCTTAATGCTTGCGTTATGCCCACTTCTACCTGGATTAGCTGTATAATTTATAAGGCTCTCATTTACGGCTTTTATAACTTCTTTAGGTTTTATAAAAGTTGAAGCGCTATTATCTAAATAAATCATTTGTAAACATTCCTTTATAATTACAATATAGTAAATTAGAGGGATTTTTGTGCATATTTGAGGGGGGGGGTAAAATGTTTATAATTGCGGTGTTTTCTTCAAGAAATGAAACATTGTATTTTGCCAATATGTTTAAATCAAACAATATTTATGCAATGATTGTAAATACACCTAAAGAAGCTGGGCAGGCTTGTGGTATATCTGTTAAATTTGATGCAAGAATGATTGATGTAGGAAGACAATTTTTACTTTCTAAACCTTTTAAATCTTTTATTGGCTTTTTTACTTTAAAATATGTAAATAACAGACAAGTTGTAGAGAAAATTTAATTTTGTTTAAGTTGTGTTGAGTAAAGTATTTTATTTTATATTTTATAAAGATTTTATTTTTTATGTATTTTTGTTTAAATTGTAAATAAAATAAATCTATGAAAACAATTTATTCATGTTTTTGTTTATTAATTTTATATATTATTTTGTCTTATTGCCTAGGATGTTTTTATAATTATTTTTATCCTATGAAATATAAGAATGAAATTGT
>CALWRN010000031.1 GCA_944383975.1 uncultured Clostridia bacterium
ATTTCTATTATTGTTGTTGCAACAGGGGTGATAAAATGAGAACGATAAATTTAAAGTTTGTTGGAATAAATTCTAAAGTTATTCCTAATGTTACAATAGATGGGCAAATTGTAAAATTTAAGAAAAATGAGTTTGGTTCTTATGAGGCAAGCATACAGACTGAAAAAGACGAAATTGAACTTGCTTTTTCAAGACAATTGGAACTTCAAGGTAAATTATGGTGGTTGTATGCTATGATATCATTTATTGTGAGCATTTTTGGTATTTTAGAGCCTCTTTATGATAGAAAATGTATAACAATGGATTGTTTATTTAAAATAAAATTAGATGAAGTAAATGATATAAAGGTTAAATTTAATTCTCTTTCTTCTACAGGTAAAGCAGTAGAACTAGAAACATTAAATGAGTTTGAAGAAATTAAAAATGAATACCATATAGACAAAAAAGTTAAGAAAAGATGGATTGCTATTTTAGTTGTTAAAATAATTTGTTGGATAGGTTTAGCATTTTTATTAGGTTACTTATTATTAAAATATCTTTAATTTGTAAGAGGGGGAGATTTAAATGAAGGTTTATATTAAAAATAAGTTATGGTCACTTGGAGGTGGATCTTCTGCATTAGATGAAAATAAAAATCCGCTTTATCAAGTAAAAGGCAGGGTATTTAGTATTACACATGTTAAATATGTTTGTGACTTAGCAGGAAAACGACTTTTTAAAGTAAGGAACAAATGGTTTAATTGGTTTATTCATAAAGCATATATTTATGATGGTGATAAAAATAAAATAGCAACTGTAAAAGATAAATGGTTTAATGTAAATCAAGAATATTTTGTTGTTGGCTATAAAGATGAAATTAAAATACAAGGTAAGTTTTTTGGCTTATCCACACAAATTTTGAAGAATGGCGAAGTTATAGGAACAATAAGAAGACAAATAACATTTATAAACGATGCATTTGAACTTGAGGCAAGTGAAGAGGATATTCCATTTTTAATTGCTCTTGTCATAGCTGTTGATAATATTACAGATAAAAAACATAAAAAATAGTAAATTGAGAAGGGGAAAAGTAGACAATTATTTTTTGTATTTGGTTTTGTTTTTGTTATTAAATAATTCTCTTTTTATACTCTGATATAAAATTGACTTCTATAAAATATAAGTAACAAATTTATAATTAATTGAAATAAATTAATAAATATTTTGTAAAATTAAAAAATCTCTTGAAAAGATAATCAAGAGATTTTTTGTTGCAATAATTTATTAATTTTTTTATTTTGACAATAAAATAAAAGTTTGCAGTGGTGGACTGCGGGGGGCTCGAACCCCCGACCCTTCGATTAAGAGTCGAATGCTCTACCAACTGAGCTAGCAGTCCATATCTTTATATAAAACCTTTTTATTGTTAGTACGTATGTGATTATACAGCAATTTAATGTTTTTGTCAACCAATTTATAAATCTTGATTTGAAATTTAATAAAAGTTTTTGTTTTTATTCCAATTAAGTTATTTGAAAGTATATATAATATTTTTTTGTAAAAAAAATATAAATTTTTACAAAATTATTTGATTTCAAAATTTAAAGATGTATAATATACTGCATACGGGGGATAAAGTGCCTTATGCTTGAAAGAGATTGCAATTTATTTTTAGAGGAAAGATTAACTATTTATTTACTTATATTAAAGATAAATCCTAATTTAAGAGGATACTTCTTTTTTAAAGAGGGTGTAAAGAAGATTGTTGAAGATCCGAGTAAAAAGCATAATGTCAATAATAGACTTTACAGCGAACTTGCAAATGAATTTAAAATTTCGCAAGATTTGATTGATAGGGCAATGAGACATGCTATTGATGTAAGTTACAAAAGAGGTGGAATAATTGATTTTGAAAAGCGTATGAAAATTGATTTTTCAAGTGATAAACCTACACCACGCGAACTTTTGTGCACTATGGCAGAGAAAGTGAAAGTTGAATTGAATATGTTTATATATAAAAATAAATAAAAACTAAAATGATAAATTTTTATCATTTTTTTTTTATAAAACTTGTCATATTTGCTTGATTATTAATTTAAAATAGTTTATAATAAAAACCATAAAAGAACGCAGTGTTCTTTTATGGTTGGAGCCAATATGAAATCATATAATGAAAATATTTTAAATGATTTGTTGCATTATGTTAAAACTTATCAATATGAGAATGGTATAAGCCCTTCTTATCGTAACATTATGAAACATTTCAATTTTTCAAGCTTGTCTTTAGTAAGTCGCTATCTCAAAATTTTGTATGATAGGGGACTTTTAGAGAAGAGTAATATTGGAAAAATTGGAATATCAAAAAATATTGAAAAGAGTTCTACAATTCTTGCCCCAATTGTAGGAACTGTTACATGTGGTTCTCCAATCTACGCACAAGAAAATATAGAAGGGATGTATCAGTTGCCAGTTGATATTTTTGGTTCTGACAAACAGTTTATACTTCATGCTCAAGGTGATAGTATGATAGAAGCTGGAATACAAGATGGTGATTTGCTTGTGGTCAAACAAACAACAACTGCAGACAGTGGAAAAATTGTTGTTGCTTTATTAGATGACAGTGCAACTGTAAAAAGATTTTTCAAAAAGAAGAATGAAATAATTTTGCATCCCGAGAATAAAAATTATAAAGATATTGTTACAAAAGATGTTAAAATATTAGGAATTGTAGAGCATTGTATTCACAAATTTTAAGGAGGCAGTTGAGGTGAAGCAAAAGTTATTTTGTCCGCATTGTGGCAGATGTCTTGGAGAATGTGATAGTTCTGACGATTCAGGTGATTGCAGAATATTGATAAATAGACCATTGCGTCTTAAGAAAAAAAGTTTTATACATAACATGAAATGTTTAAAGTGTAAAAATGAAGTGTTTATACTAATGGAATTTAAAGATTAAGTATTGATTATAAAAATTAAATATGATTATAAAAAAAGCGAACCTAGCGTTCCATAAAATTAATCTTAAAGGTTGTTTTATGGATTGCTAGGTTTTTTTATTTTTATAATTTTAATTGATTTTATCAATAAATAAATTTTTTGTTTCTTCATCTAAATTATCAAAACCATTTCCGTATCTTGTAACGCCAGAAATATATTTTGAATAAGCAACGATATTGTCTGAAAAAATATCTTTTACAATGGCGATTATCTCATCATTACTTTTAACAATCAAATAGTTGTTATAAGACCAATCATAACTTAGGTTAGGCAAAGACTTTATTCCTTCTGGGATAAGACAATAAGGATTATTCATTCTTGCAGGTTTTCCTTTATTCATTGATTTTATGTCAATATCATCAGGTGCTTTGGTTAAATTTGCAAGCCATATAATTTTATAGATTGGATTGAAATCAATGTTTGATATATATAGATAAATTGTTTTATTATATTGTTCAACAAAAAATCGTCTATTGTTTTTGATTTCTTCAATCAATAATTTAGGTCTATCAAAAATCATAATGCACCTTCCTTATAAAAATATTTTACTTTTTATAAAATTTTAGGTCAAATTTTTAAGTATTATTAAACAAAAATAAAGAAGAACTGTTTAAATAAAATTTATTAAACTATCTCAAAAATAAAAAACAGGGGAGAGCCCCTGTCTATAGTGATTTTGGTGCCGAAGGTGGGAGTCGAACCCACATGAAGTTGCCCCCAACGGATTTTGAGTCCGTCGCGTCTGCCATTCCGCCACTTCGGCAAATCAATGTAAGAATATAATATCATAAATCAATTTAATTTTCAACTAAAAATTAAAATTTATAATTTAAAATAATAAATTTGTTGTTTTATTAATTTCTAAAATGATCTGAGTGAGAAAAAATCTATATATTAAAGTGAAACAATCTATATAGTAAAATAATATAAAATTTTAAAATCTTTTGTGTTTTATTGTCAAAAATTGTCAAAATATAACGAAATTGTAACAATTTTCGTCAAAACTTATTATTTTGCGACTTATTTTTGTAAAAAATATTACAAAATATTACAATATTTTGGCAGTATAAATTGACTATATATAAATTTACATTTTATAATCGCTTATATGGCAAAAAGGAGAAAATAAATGAAATCAAATTTATGGGCTAAAACAATTTTGAGTGTATATAAATATTTAGAGCGTATTGCTGGTGCTATTGATAAATTGGTGGAAAGGCAAGCTTTAAACTCTTATTATTATTTTAGTGGAAGTTCTATAGATAATGGTGTTTTGTCCGTTTCAAAAAGAATAATTGAGTTAAGTGAAAGAAAAGTCAAACTTATTAATTTAAAAATATTGACAGAAAATTCACTAAAAAAGTGTGATAAATTATTGGCACAAATTTTAATTGCAAAATATATTGATGAAGATACAAGTGAAAATATCGCAACAAGTTTAGGCTTGACTTTAAGAACATATTTTAGAAGATTAAATCAGGCAGAAGAGCAGTTTTATAACAATTTTGCCTTACAGGGATTTAATAGTAAAAAATTAAGCACATATCTTGCTAATGAAAAATGGATTGTTGATGTTTATCAAAAACTTGTTAATGCTCAAATCAATGATTCAGAAGAATTTGAAGAATTAATCAAATGTTAATTCAATTCACTATCGTCAAATTCAAAATAATCTCCATGATGTTTTTTCTTTACCTTTGGCCTTTCATTTAAAACTTTTTCTTTTAAAAGAGTTGGTTTTAGTAAAAGATAAATGACAATCAAACATGGTATGCTTACTCCTATTATAATAAAGGTCATTGCGATGGTAGAAAGTTCAGTAGGGTTATCATCCATATTAAAGTTTGGATTTTCAATAATTTCAAAATTTTCATAATTATCTTGAATTTGCGATAGTTGATCACAAAAAACAGAATAAACATAACCATAATATTCATTATTATTTTCAAAATTGCAATAAATCCATTGATTAGATTTATCTGGAATTGCTTCTTCTCCTATTTTATATCCATAGAAAGTTAAAGAATTTGTTAGATAGGGAATATCTATTATTTTTGTTGATTGCGTTATTGATGGTGAAGAATAAAGTCCAATTCCATCAGGGGAGAAAATTCTAAAAGTTGCATTTGCAAAAGGATTTATTGGAGAACCTTGCATTGGAGTTACTTGATTTTTTTTGACATAACCATATACATTTTTATACATTGCATAATAAAAATTTTCGTTTTCATCATCAATTAATTTAACGAAATATGTGTTTGGAATTTCAAAAATTGTTTTTGAAAGATCATCAATAGGTGCTGAATAGAGATAAACATCTTCTTGTTGAATTTTTGCATAATAGGAATTTTGTGCATAAGAAGTTATGTTTAAATTTGCAAAAGAAGAAATTAAAAATAAAAGAATTGATAAAATATAAGTTATTTTTTTCATAGACTTATTTTAAATTGTTTTAATTTTTATTACAAAGATATACATGTCTAAAAGTAAGTTAATTTGGAGGATTTTGACATACAAATGAAAGAAGAAAAATATAAACTTATACTAGTAGAGAAAGAACTGGAAAGAAGAACAAAAAATGATTTTTTGTCAAAATATAATAAGGGTGAAAAGGTTCACAAAAAACAATTAGAATTTCATAAATGTCCTAAAAAAAATAGATGGGTTTTCGGTGGTAATAGGTCGGGGAAAACTGAGTGTGGTGCAGTTGAAACAGTCTGGCTTGCAAGGGGAATCCATCCATATAAAGAAAACAAACCTATTTCTTGCTGGGTTGTAAGTTTATCAAAACAGGTGCAGAGAGATGTTGCTCAAAGTAAAATTTTGCATTATTTAAGAAAAGATTATATAGAGCAAATTGTTATGTCAAGTGGAAAACAGGGAAGTGCTGATTATGGTATCATTGACTTTATTTTAGTTAAAAATGTTTTTGGTTCACTTTCAAAAATAGGTTTTAAAAGTTGTGATCAGGGACGAGAAAAATTTCAGGGATCTTCTCTTGATTTTGTGTGGTTTGATGAAGAGCCTCCATATGATATATATCAAGAGTGCAGAATGAGAGTTATGGACAGGCAAGGTTTTATTTTTGGAACAATGACACCATTGAAGGGGTTAACATGGGTTTATAATGAAATTTATTTAAATACCAACAATGATAATGAAGTGTGGCATATAGAAATGGAGTGGGCAGATAATCCATATTTGGACAATAATGAAATTGAACAAATGACAAAAACATTATCAAGCGAAGAGTTGCAAAGCCGTAGATATGGAAAGTTTATGCAGTGTGGGGGAATGGTTTATAATGAATTTGACGAAAACATTCATGTGATAGATCCTTTTGAAGTCCCTTACGAATGGTATGACAATATTTCAATAGATCCTGGGCTTAACAATCCTTTATCGGCACATTGGTACGCAAGAGATTTTGACGGAAATGTCTATGTTATAGCAGAGCATTTTGATAAGGGAAAGGACGTTTATTTTCATGCTGAAAGAATAAAAGAAATCAGCAAAAAATTAAATTGGCATTTTTGCAATGGAAAACTTACAGCATTAATTGATAGTGCAGCAAATCAAAGAACACTTGCAAGTAGTAAAAATGTTGTAGAATTATTTTATGAAAATGATATTCTTGTGAATCCTAAAGTAAATAAAGATATGTTTAGTGGAATAAATGTAGTAAAAAGATATCTTAAAGATGGAGAAGGAAAAGCACACTTATTTATATTTAAAAATTGTGTGAATTTAATAAAAGAAATAAAATCATATTGGTGGGGAGATAATGATTTGCCAATCAAAAAAGATGACCATTGCCTTGATGAAATGCGCTATTATTTAATGAGCATAACGGATAGAGAAAAAATAAAAAAAGGGAAAAGTTTGGTTCAAAAGGATAAAGAAAAATTAATAAAGAAATTAAAATATAAATTTTAACTAAAATAAAAAAGGAATTTTGTCAAATTTCTTAAAATTCAAAATATTTTGTAAATTATTTGGAAAAATTATATTTATATGATAAATTATTATTAGTAATAGAATTAATTATATATACTATAATTAAAGAGATTAAAGAGGACAAAATATGAAAAAATTTTTTGGGTTTGTATTATCTTTGATGTTGGTTTTGACAGGTGGTTTGTTAATAAGTAATCCTGTTAATTCTTTTGCTGAAGGTGGCGACCCTATAAATATAGAAATTTCTTCTACTGATGATTTTGTTTCTACCTTTAAGGCATCTACAACTTATAATAACGAAAATGTAATAATAAAACTTACAAAAGATTTGGATTTTTCTAATGTTGATTTAACTGCTATATATCAAACAAAAAATGCTTTTTGTGGAACATTTGATGGAAGCGGTTATTCAATTTCTAATATTTCATTATCATCAGAATTTTTGTATTATGGATTAATTCCATATACCAAAGGTGCGACAATAAAGAATCTTTCTATTAAAGGTGATGTAAAATTTACTTTTAAAGAAGACAATATCCAAGAAATTTATGCAGGTATTTTGGTTGGTTATGGTGAAAATACCATTATTGAAAATTGTGAATTAAATAATGTTAAGGTTTCTACTGACGAAGAGATTCCTGAAGAGCCAACGGTTCAAAACATTAATGCTTCTTTATCTAATGAGGATGACAAAGAACCTAGAATTGAAGAAGAGGTAACTTCAATAGATCTTCCTGTTTATTCAAATATTAATTTTGGCGGACTTGCTGGAAAGATGAGTGGAAATCCAAGAGTTTTAGGTCAATCAGACGGCGAAGCTAATATAGTAAATTGTATTTCATATTATGATTTAAATGTTAAGTTAAATAAAAATGCTATTGTTTCTATTGGTGGTCTTGTTGGAACACTTGAACAGGCATACATTTTAAATTGTTTAAGTTTCGGAAGTATTACATATTCAAATGAAATATTGCAAGCACAAACAGTCTCTTCAGAACAATATTTTGGAGGAGTTGCAGGGTATGTGTTAGGAACTGACTCAATGATTAAAAATACATGCTTTGCAGGGAATATATCTTCACAAACAGATAACTCTTCATTAAAAGTTGTAGAGGGTGCTATTGTTGGAGCTGTATCACCATCTAGCAACTTGACAAAAAACAATATTAACTTTGATTATTATACATCTGACTTAAATGCTATTGGGTCAATAGCAACACCTATTACAAGTGATAAAATTCAAAAGGTAAATTTGATTTCAAGAAATTTCCTTTTAGAAAGTGAAAATTTTGATGTGGCAAATCCTATATGGGATTTTGATAAAGTTTGGATGCAATATAATTCTAGACTTCATTTGCAACAATTCCAAAACTTTGATTTCACATTTAATCAAGTTCTTGATGTAACTTCAATTATAGATAACGCTTCTTTTGTTATTGGAGATGAAGAGTTTTCAGATCAAGTTTCTATTAAATATGGAACAATTATTTACTTAAATATAGTTTTTAAAACTGAATATGTAGGATATTATGAATTATCTTCTGTTTTATTAAATTCTAATGTTTTAAATTTAAATCTTAATTATAGTCTTTACACTGTTAAAGATGAAGGCGGAAATGTTATTGGGTATAAAATACCTGTCACTGTTAGTGATTTGACAGACGGAAGCTATTCATTCACATTGAGTGCAAAATTATATGATTGTGTTGTTACTATTTCTGACGATGCAAAATTAAATAGTCAAGGCGGTGTAAGAAGCACAGACGCAAGTTCAACTACAGATGAAATGCAAATTTCTTTTGCTTACAATAGTGCCGTAAGAAGAATTATCGCTGTTGGAAGTGGTATTTATAGTTTTGATTATTGGGAACTTTATTATATTCAAGAAAATGGAGACTTGCAAAAAGTAGATTTTGACGGCAGCACAGATAGCACTGTCACAATAGATTTCGGTGTTACACCATTTAATAAAGAGTTTAAGCTTGTTGCATATTTTACAAGTGAAGGTGCAATTAAGGTTGGAATTGAAAATTATAATGAAAATCAAATTAAGTCCATTTCTATTGGTGGAACAATATATGAAGGAGAAAATATTTCAGTTTCTCCAAATAATAGAAGACTTAATATAGAAATTGTAACAAATAAAAATTTTGTTCTTGATTATCAAACATTTATCACAAATCTACAAACAACTTATGGTTCAAATGTTATTATGATGTCAAGCAACCCAGTAACAGATGAGGTAACAGGTGAAACTACATATAAGTTTAATATGGATGTAAGTGTAATCAAAGACCTTGAAGACAATCAATTGCCTCTTTCTTTAAGTATTAAAGAAGACAACTCTAATAATGGAGATAATTCTTTATGGCTTTACATCGCAATCCCTGCAGCAGTTGTTGTTATTGCAGGTGTTGTAATATTTATCATTATAAGACGCCGTAGAGGTGGTGGAAGAAGAAAGGGTGGCAAAGAAGAAAAAGAAGAAAAGAAATCTTCTTATAAAGACTATTATATTTAAACCATTTAGTTTTTAGTTTTATAAGTAATATTTGTTAAAATAAAAAGACTGCATTTTTGCAGTCTTTTTTATTATTATATTTTTTCAGAAGATAATTTTTCGGCAATTGTATTATTAACTATATCAGCATATTCAGGTGAGTAGGTTATGTTAAGGTCTTCTCCTTGCGTAGTATTTATTATGTTAAGCATAGTATCAAAAGACTCTTCAGTTAAAATAAAATCAGAAGACCAAGCATCAATAGAAAGATATTGATTTACAGCTATTTCAAGCTCTTCTACAGTCATTCCTGAAAATGATGGTAAAAGTGCTTCTGCAGCTTTAGTTGTACTTTGGGTTGAAATATAAACATATCCATTATAAACTGCTTTTAAAAATTTTTCTGCTTTGTCAGAGTGGTCTTTTAGATAATTTTCTGTTGAAGCGAAAACAGTATATGGAAGATAGCCTGAATAATCTCCAACAGCATCAAGAACATATCCATTGCCTTCTTTTTCAAGGTTGGTTGCCGTTGGTTCAAATAGTGTGCAGTATTCACAACCTGATGTTATAAATTCACTTCCTATCATTGCAAAAGAGACATCAGTTCTTAAATTTACTTCTCCTTCAGCGGTGTTAGTTCCTATTGTTAAGCCGGCCTCTTTAATAATGTATTCAAGAGTCATTGCAGGAAAGCCTCCAGCACGACCGCCAATTATTGTTGTTCCACTTAAAGATTGAAGAGAGAAGTCAGAAACATTATCTCTTGAAACAAAGAATGAGCCATCTTTTTGTGTTAATTGTCCAAATATAATTGGTTGATTTTGTTTTCCATCGGCATATACAACTTGTTCTGGTCCAATCAAAACAATATCGGCACTTCCACTTATAAGGGCAGTCATAGAAGCATCTGAACCCGAAGAACTTTCTATTGTTACATCAAGACCTTGGTCTTCAAAATAGCCTAAATTGTAAGCGGCATATAAAGGTGCATAGAATATACTATGAGTAACTTCATTCAATCTGATTTTATTATCATTATTTTCACCACAGCCAACAAACATTAGGCTTGAAACCATGCATATAAGAAGACAGGCGATGAAAATAGAGATATTTTTTATTTTTTGCATTTTTCCTCCTTACAAAAATCAATTTATGAAATTTTGACAATCAATGTGATTATAATTAAAAAATGTTTTGTAAAAAAGAATAAAATGTTGAAACTTTTTATTTTTTTTGTTAAAATGAAAATATGAGAGTTACAGCAGGAAAGTTAAAGGGACGAAAATTATTAGAAAATAAGTTCGATCATATCAGACCAACGGCAGATGTTGTAAAGCAGTCCATTTTCAATAAACTTACATTTGAAGTAGTTGATGCAGATGTTCTTGACTTGTTTGGTGGAACAGGGGCTTTAGGGATTGAAGCATATAGTCGTGGTGCAAAAAAAGTTGTAATTGTTGATAAAGATTATCGTTCAGTAAAGATGATAAAAGATAATCTAAAAAATTTCAAAATAAGTGAAAGCGAGATAGAAATTTATAAATCAAACTATGAAGATGCAATAAAAAGACTTGCAAATAGAAAGTTTAATATAATAATTTTAGATCCTCCATATAAAAGTGGTTATTATGAAAATGCAATCAAACTTATATATCAATTTGGAATCCTTGCAGAAGGTGGGATAATAGTTTGCGAACATGATAAGAAAGACGATTTTGATTATTCTCCTTTTCAAGTTATAGATGAAAAAATTTATGGTATTAAAAAAGTAACTTATTTGAGTAGAAATCAATTTAATATCAGTATCAATAAGTAATCTTGAAAAAATAAAAGAGATTGATTTTCTCTTCTAATTATGCTATAATTAAACAAAAGTTAAATGATTTATGTTAAAAGGGGAAGAAAAAATGAAATTAAAAAAGAAAGAAAAAACAGAAAAACCTATTTTAAAAGCAAGAATAAAAGTTTTAAAATTGGTTAAAGATTTTCCTTTTCAATCATGTTTGTTTGCTGGTTTTGTAACTGGTGTAGTTGCCGGTGTAGTTACTGGTGTAAGTGTTAATCTTGGTGCTGGTTATGATAGTTTGATTTCTGCAGGTGCTGGTCTTGGTGCATTTTGCCTTGCTAATATAATGGCTTCTGCTAGTGGTGCTATGTCAAATGATAAGATATCAGATATAGCCTCAAATAGAATTGAAAAATTGGAAAAGAAATTAAATAATACACATACAAATGAAATTGTAGATGAAGAATATGAAGAAGAAATTTAGTGTATATATTTGAAAATATAATTTTTAGACTGTAGACATATAAGAGATCTACAGTTTTTTTATTTTAATACAATCAAACCAGTTTTTCTTTATTTATATTATAGTATTATTTTTTGAAAATAAAATTTTTAAATTAATGGTTCAAAATTCTCAAAAATGACATTGTCACAATATTTTACAACTCTTAAATATTCAGTTTGACTTTGGACAGTCCAAGCAAGCAGTGGAAGTTTTTTATATTTACGAATAAATCTGTTTGGCAAATGTTTTGCCTCATAAGATATAAAGTCAGGGTGACTTATTTTTTTATTTAACAACATTCTTTTTAAAGCAAATCTTTTAAAGAATGAAAGATTTGTATCTTTCATATAGCCTGCAAGTTGACCACGCAAAATATTAGGTGCGTGCTTGTAGAAATATTCAAGAACAAAAGGATTGAATGATTGAACGGCATAATCTCCTTTATAGTTTTTAAGAAGTTCAATTACTCCTTTTTCAAGTTCACCAACCTTATTTGAATTTTTGATTTCAATAAGCAGAGGAACTCTTCCATCTACAAACTTCAAAACTTCTTCTAATGTAGGGATTTTTTCTTTACTGTTGTTAAGCGTTAAAATTTCTAAATCTGACTTAGTAAGAAACTTAACATAGCCATCATTATCAGTAAGTCTTGACAAACTTTCATCATGGAAAACAATGATTGTTCCGTCAGAAATAATTTGGACATCAAGTTCAATAGGGTAACCTTCGTTAATTGCATTTGCAAAAGCAGAAAGAGAATTTTCAGGACAAGTGTTGTCATGAAGTCCTCTGTGTGCTATTGGAGATTGAACAAGCCAACTATTAAATAAATCCATCATCATACCACCTTAATAATATTATTATGTTAAAAAAAACAAAAAAACGACAAAAAAGTCTATTTTTTTTAACTTATATTGATATTATAACATAACTATAGTTAAAATCAAAATAAAAAAAACAACAAAAATAATATTAATTTAATTGTTTTTTAAAAAAATATCTTTATTTTTTTTTATAAAGATATTCTTTTAATTTTTTTCATTATTATCATTTTTATTCTTATTTTCAAAATTTTCAATAAGATTGATTTTCATTTCGCTTGTTAGTGGATAAATTTTGATTAATGAATCACCAGAGGTGAGAAAATGTTTAGAAAAATCTGATTCACTTCTGCTTAGCCATTTTGCATTACTTGGGTCTTTCAAAAATTTTAGTTTTGCATATAATTTGTCTTCACTTATAATAAAAAGATTGTATTTTATAAAATCGTTTATAGAAAGGTTGTTTGCACTTCCTATTGCATATCTTAAAACAATTTTATCAGATGGGGCAGATAGTAAGATTGGATTTTCTAAAATTGTTTCTTTGTTTAAACCTATTTTTGAAAAATTTTCTATTTTTAAAATTAATTTTTCTTTATCATAACCTAATATTTTACTATGTTTTATAACAAAATCTTTAAGTTGGTCAATTGAAATATTAAATAGATTTTTAAGAAATTCAATTTTGTCTTTTATTGATTCTTTATTGCCATAGATAATAGATGGGAATGAATTGAATATTAAAATTACTTCTTTATTTGAAATTTTTAAGATATTTTTTAAAAATTCTATTTTGTCTAGAATATAGTCTTGACTAAAATTTAACAAATTTGGATTAGAAATCAAAATTTTGATTAATTTATCTTCTGACAAAGTTAAGTTCTTTTTGTAAAATTGAATATTTTTTAAGATAGAGTCATTATTTCTTCCAAGCAAAACACCCAGTTTCATTTTTGCCTTATCTAATTTATCATCAGGAAAATTTAATGAGTCTTGTAGTAAATTTAATTTTTGGGTTGCTCTTTCACTATTAAGAGTTAGAAGTTGAGGTCTTTGAAGAATAACCTTTGACAATTCATTGTCTTTAAGATTTAGGATTTGTTTTAAAGAACTAATTTTTTCTTCAATAACCTGATTTTTAAGTCCAAAAAGTGAAGGAACAGAAGTAAGAAGAGTGGTAACTTGATTATTTGTTAAATTAAGTGCTTTAATTAAAAAATCATTTTTTTCTATTATATATTTTTCTCCATAACCAAGAAGTGCAGGAAAAGATAAGATTAAGTCAGATAATTGTTTATTTGTTAGATTAAAATATTCTTTATAAAATTTCATTCTATTTTGTATTAATTCTTCATTAGATATTGAAACTTTTTTTATTATTGACTTGCTTTCTTTTTCAGAATAGCCATATTTTTTTTTGAAAAAGCACTTCAAGATTTTGATTCATTTTGCATCTCCTAAATAGATTAACAAAGAAAATTATAATTATTTTTAATTTCTAAGTCAATAATCAAAATTAAACTAAACAAAAAAAAGATTGATTTATTTTTGTATTTTATATATAATTTTAAACATGGAAAGAATAAAGAAAATAAGAAATTTTTGTATAGTTGCATATATAGACCATGGAAATTCTACTTTGGCTGATCGTTTAATTGAAAAGACGGGGACTCTTGCCAAAAGAGATATGCAAGAACAAGTGCTTGATAATATGGATCTTGAAAGAGAAAAGGGAATCACAATAAAACTTACACCAACACGAATGAATTATCATTATAATGGTGAAGACTATGAATTTAATTTAATAGACACTCCAGGACATGTTGACTTTACTTATGAAGTTTCGCGTTCTCTCGCTGCTTGTGAAGGTGCTATTTTAATAGTTGATGCCTCTCAAGGCGTTGAAGCACAAACACTTGCAAATGCCTATCTTGCAATAGATAACAATCTTGATATTTTGCCAGTGATTAATAAAATTGATCTTCCAAGTGCAAGACCTGAAGAAGTAAAAAAAGAAATTGAAGATGTTGTAGGAATTCCTGCAATGCACGCACCATGTATATCTGCAAAAGATGGGACTAATATTGATCAAGTATTAGAAATGATAGTTAAAGAATTTCCAGCTCCAAAAGGTGACGAAAATGCAAAGCTAAAATGTCTAATTTTTGATAGTTATTATGACAATTTCAAAGGAGCGATATGCCTTATCAGAGTTTTTGATGGAACAATTAAAGTTGGTGATAAAATAAAAATGATGCAGACAGGCAAAGTTTATGATGTTACAGAGGTTGGAATATTTGTTCCTAACGAAAAACCTATTGGGCAGTTAAAAGCAGGTGATGTTGGATATATTGCCGGATCAATTAAAAATATTGCTGATGTTGAGGTTGGTGATACAATAACTCATGCTGATGATCCAATTTCTCAACCTCTTCCTGGTTATAAAAAGGTTCAACCAGTTGTTTTTTGTGGTGTTTTCCCTGTAGATGGTGCAAAGTATAACGAACTTAAAGATGCTCTTGAAAAGTTAAAGTTAAACGATGCTTCATTAGATTTTATGCCAGAAGTTTCGCAAGCGCTTGGATTTGGTTTTCGTTGTGGATTTTTAGGTCTTTTGCACCTTGAAATAATAACTGAAAGAATTGAAAGAGAATTTAATCTTGATATTATAACTACAGCTCCAAGTGTTTATTATCATGTTTATAAAACAAATGGTGAGATGCTTGAAATTTCAAACCCATCAGCACTTCCATCTCCCGTAGAGATTGAAAGAATTGAAGAGCCAGTCGTCAAAGCAAGTATTTTTACACCACCAGAATATGTTGGTGCGATAATGGAATTGTGTCAAGATAAAAGGGGAATTTACAAGGATTTGACCTATCTTGATACAAGCCGTGTAAGAGTAAATTATATATTGCCTTTAGGAGAAATTGTTTTTGACTTCTTTGATAGTTTAAAATCAAGAACAAAAGGTTATGCAAGTTTTGATTATGAGCTTGCAGGATATCAGCCAAGTGACCTTGTAAAAGTTGATATTCTTCTTAATGGAGAAAAATGTGATGCTTTATCAATAATTGTTCACAAGGACAAGGCTTATTCACGAGGAAGAATACTTACAGAAAAATTAAAGAAAATTATTCCAAGACAATTGTTTGAAGTTCCTATTCAGGCAGCTATTGGGACAAAAGTTATTGCAAGAGAAACAATTTCAGCAATGAGAAAAGATGTTCTTGCAAAGTGTTATGGTGGCGATATTTCAAGAAAGAGAAAATTGCTTGAAAAACAAAAAGAAGGAAAGAAGAGGATGAGAAAAATAGGTTCGGTTGAAATCCCTTCAGAAGCATTTATGTCAATCTTAAAACTTGATGATGAGGATAAATAAAATGCTTGGAATATATGTTCATGTGCCATTTTGTGAAAGAAAGTGCATCTATTGTGCATTTTCTTCTTTTATGAATAAGGATACTGAAGAAGAAAATTATATAAGATATTTAATCAAAGAAATTGAAAATTCTTATAAAACATATAATATAGAAAAAAAACAAAATGTTGATACAATATATATTGGTGGCGGGACTCCAAGCATTTTAAAAGTTGAAAATGTAAAAAAAATATTGGTTGCTATACAAAATAATTTTAATGTTACTAAAGATTGTGAAATAACGATTGAGTGCAATCCTAATTCAGTAGATTATGAAAAATTAAAAAGTTATAAAAAACTTGGAATAAACAGAATTTCATTTGGAATTCAAAGTTTAAATGACGAAGATTTGAAATTTTTAAATAGACTTCATAACAAAAATCAAGCGATAGAGTCAATAAGAATGGCAAAAAAAGCAGGGTTTGAAAATATTTCTGCAGATCTTCTTATTGGTATTCCAAATCAAACAGTAAATTCATTTACAGAACAATTAAAAAAGCTTATAGAATTAGGGGTTAAACATTTTTCATGTTATATGCTTCAAATAGAAAATGGAACGCCACTTGAAAATATGGTAAAAAAACACCAAATTATTCTTCCAACAGATGATCAAAGCGTTGAAATTTATAATAATTGTGCAACTTTTTTGAAAAAATTAGGGTTTAATAGATATGAGGTTTCCAATTTTGCTTTAGATGGGGTTGAAAGCAAACATAACTCTAAGTATTGGGTAGGAGAAGATTATATAGGATTTGGACTTTCTGCACATTCATATATAAATAAGATTAGAAGTGCAAATCCTAATAATTTTGAAAAATATTATAAAGGTGAAAAAACATTTACAGAAAAACTTTCTAAAGAAGAATTGATTGAAGAGCATATCATGCTTGGTCTTAGATGTAAATATGGCGTTGATATAGAATATTTAAAAAACCTTGGTTACAATATTGAAGAGAATGAAAACTTAACAGATTTTATAGATAAAAATATAATAAAAAAGGATAAACAAAGATTATTTTTAAATCCCGATTTTTATGGAGTTAATAATTATATTATTTTAAAATTGCTTCCATAAAATATAAAATTTTACTTGCCTTTTATATCTTTGTATGTTATAATCTCATTTGTAAAGTAAAAGTGCTTTACAAAAGGCTGTTATGAGAATAGAAGAAAATGTTTATCTTTGCAAGTTATTTGATGCTTATGGAGAACTTTTAAGCAATGGACAAAAAGAAATATTATCGGCTTATCTTAATGATGACTTAACACTGACTGAGATTGCAGAAAATTTAGGTATTTCAAGACAAGCGGCAAGAGATAGTATTTCAAAAGCAGAAATAAAACTCAAAGGATTTGAAGAAAAACTTTGCTTTTTAAAGAAAGTTGAAAAACTTGAAAAGGAAATTGAAAGTTTAAAACAAAAAAAATAATAGGAGGATTTCATGGCTTTATTTTCATCATTATCAGAAAAATTTAACCATATTTTCTCAAAACTTACAAAAAAAGGAAGATTGACAGAACTTGAAATAAAAGAAGCTATGAGAGAGGTTCGTATAGCACTTCTTGAAGCCGATGTAAACTATATGGTTGCAAAAGATTTTGTCAAAACAGTTTCTGAAAAAGCTGTAGGTGATGAGGTTTTAAAAAGTTTAACTCCAGCACAACAAGTAATCAAAATTGTTAAAGATGAACTTACAACTCTTATGTCATCAAACAATCAAAAACTTGCAGTTTCTCCAGCACCACCAACAATAATTATGATGTGTGGTCTTCAAGGTGCAGGGAAGACGACAATGTGTGCAAAACTTGGTGCATACTTAAAAAAGTCTGGCAAAAAACCATTGCTTGTCGCTTGCGATATCTATAGACCTGCAGCTATAAACCAACTTCAAGTTGTTGGCAAGCAGGCAAATATAGAAGTTTTTGAAAAGGGCAAACAAAATCCTGTAAAGACAGCCGAGCAGGCAAGAGATTATGCACTAAAACAGGGTTACGACACAGTCATTTTAGACACGGCTGGCAGACTGCATATAAATGAAGAGCTTATGGACGAGCTTAAGTCAATCAAAGAAAAACTTAAGCCAACTGAAATACTTCTTGTAGTTGATGCCATGACTGGACAGGACGCAGTCACTTGTGCAAGTTCATTCAACGAAAAACTTGATATCACTGGTGTTATCCTT
>CALWRN010000032.1 GCA_944383975.1 uncultured Clostridia bacterium
CAAGTGGTGGAACAAGCACAAGTGGTTTATATACAGGAACGGCTACATTAAAAACAAATTTAATTGAAAATAATGGAGCAAGAAGTAGTGTAGGAACACAAGACTTTTCAGGTTGGGGCAGAGTAAACAATAGACTTCTTCCATCAGATATCTCATGGAACGCAAAAGTTTATGCTATATCAAGCAGTGATATATCAAATTGGATTAATAAAAATATAAATTAACATCAAAAAGCTGTAAGTCCATACAGAATTTGTGTAATATTAAAGAAGGAAGAAATTTTCTTCCTTCTTTATTTTGTTTATTTATAACTTAATTAAAAATTTTTTAAAAATTTTGGCAAAAAGTGTTGACTATTTTTATAAAAATGCATATAATATTGCTAGCACTTGAAAAAGAAGAGTGCTAAAAAGTCGGTAAATACTTAAAGAGGTTATTATGGAATTATCTGACCGTAAGAAAAAAATCCTTTGTATGGCTATAGAAGAATATATCAAAGATTGTTCACCTATAACTAGTGGAGGAATTAAGGATGCAACTTCTTTAAATTGCTCAACTGCAACCTTAAGAAGTGAACTTAATGCCTTGGAAGCAATGGGTTTTTTAAGACAATTGCATACTTCAGGTGGAAGAATTCCAACCGCTCAAGGTTATAGATATTACGTTGAAAATCTTTTACAATCTGTTGAGGCTACTGATAAAGAACTTGATGATGTTAAAAGTATTATTTCTTCAAGAACATCAAGTTTAAACGATATTATCACAGGTATTGCCAAGATTGTAAGTAAAGCGACCAATTATCCTACAGTTATAATGGTTGATGGTTTTGAAAACTTAGTTTTAAGTGAATTTAAACTTATACCATTATTGGAAGATAAAATTATGGTTTTAATTGGTACAATTGCTGGCTATATCACTCAAACACTTGATGTTAAAGCGACAGCGCAAGATTGTATTGATGCTTCAAATTATTTAACTAATCATTTTAAAGGTGAAACAATTGGTTTCATGATTGAAAATATTGAGCAGTTTGAAAAAGGTATGCATGGAGAAATAAAAGCATTTCAAACGGTTGTAAATTCCTTAATAAATGGATTAAAACAATTAAACGAGCAAAAATATCTCAATGTCAGAAGAGAGGGCAGTGCAAAACTTTTGGATAACAATAATAATGTTGAAGAAGCCAAAAAAGTTTTAAATGTCCTTGAAGATGAAAAAGAACTTTCTTCCATAATGGAAATAAAGGGGAAAGGCGATATTGAGGTTACTGTTGCCGATGAAGATAGTGCAAAATGTTCTGTTGTCAAAGCACCTATTTGTGTGAATGGACGACAACTTGCTTCAATAGGAGTCTTTGGACCTCAGAGAATGGACTATGCAGGCATTGCCTCGGCACTTAAAGTTGTTATTGATAATTTAAATAACTTAAAAGGAGAATAAATGTCTGAGCAAGAATTAAATCAAGAAGAATTAAAAGAAAATCATTGCTGTGATAAGTGTGATTGTGATAATGATGAAAATCAACATAATTGCTCTTGTGGTGATGATTGTGAAAAAGATAAGTGTTGTTGCGATGAAGATTGCTCTTGTCATCAAAACGAAGGCGAGTGTCATTGTGATGGAAATTGTTCTTGTCATAATGAAGATGAAAAATGCCATTGTGATGAAGGCGGAGAATGTAGTTGCGACAAAGATAAGTGTGAATGTGAAAATTGCACTTGCGATGAAAAAGTTGACGATGCAAAAGAACTTGCAGGGCAATATCTAAATCTTGCTAAACAAGTTCAAGCTGATTTTGAAAATTTCAGACGTCATGCTTTAGAAGATATTAAGCAAGCAAAAATTAACGGACAAATTTCAGTTATAGAAATTTTCCTTCCTTGTCTTGATACTTTTAAAGAAGCAAAAAAATCAATTACTGATGAAAATATACTTAAAGGTGTTGAAATGATTGAAAGCAAAATTACAGATGCTTTAAAATCATTAGGGGTTGAAAAAATAGATTCAATTGGTCAGGTCTATAACCCTCATCTTCATAATGTTATTGCTGTTATGAATGACCAAGAAAAAGATAACGATATCATCTTGGATGAATACCAAGCAGGATATAAATTTAATGACAAAGTCATTAGATACGCAAAAGTCATTGTCAATAAAAAGGAGGATAAATAATTATGGGAAAGATTATTGGAATTGACTTAGGAACTACAAACTCATGTGTTGCAGTTATGGAAGGTGGAAAACCTACTGTTATTGCTAATGCAGAAGGAGATAGAACAACTCCTTCAGTTGTTGCCTATACAAAAGAAGGAGAAAGACTTGTTGGTAAGGTTGCAAAGCGTCAAGCTATTGTAAACGCTGAAAACACTGTTCAATCAATTAAACGTGAAATGGGAACTAACTACAAAGTTACTTTAAATGGTAAAGAATATACTCCACAAGAGATTTCTGCCATGATTCTTTCAAAACTTAAGGCTGATGCTGAAAGCTATTTAGGTGGACCAGTAACTCAAGCTGTTATTACAGTTCCTGCATACTTTAACGACTCTCAACGTCAAGCTACTAAAGATGCTGGTAAGATTGCAGGTCTTGATGTTTTAAGAATTATCAACGAACCTACAGCTGCTGCCCTTGCTTATGGTCTTGATAAAGGTGAAAACGCAAATCAAAAGATTTTGGTTTACGACCTTGGTGGTGGAACATTTGATGTATCTATCCTTGAAATAGGTGATGGTGTATTTGAAGTTTTATCAACAAATGGTAACACAAGACTTGGTGGTGATGACTTTGATAACAGAATTATTGATCTCTTAGTTGAAGAATTTAAAACTACAAATGGAATTGATTTATCTACAGATAAACTTGCTATGCAAAGATTAAAGGAAGCTGCAGAAAAAGCTAAAATTGATTTGTCTGCAACACCAAAGACAACTATATCTTTACCTTTCATTTCTGCTGATGCAACAGGTCCTAAACATATGGAATATGAACTTACTAGAGCAAAATTTGATTCTATTACAGAAGATCTTGTTAAAGAAACAATTGATTGCACTGTAAGAGCTTTAGCTGATGCTAAACTTGATAAAAATCAAATTGATAAAGTTATTTTAGTCGGTGGTTCAACTCGTATTCCTGCAGTTCAAGAAGCTGTTAAAGAATTTATAGGAAAAGAACCTTATAAGGGAATAAACCCAGATGAATGTGTTGCTATTGGTGCAGCTATTCAAGCCGGTGTTTTAGGTGGAGAAGTTAAAGATGTTCTTCTTCTTGATGTAACACCACTTTCTCTTGGTATTGAAACTTTAGGTGGAGTATTTACAAAACTTATTGAAAGAAATACAACAATCCCTACAAGAAAATCACAAATTTTCTCAACTGCTGTTGATAACCAACCAGGTGTTGATATTCATGTATTACAAGGTGAAAGAGAGTTTGCTAACCAAAATAAAACTCTTGGAAGATTCCAACTTACTGATATTCCACCAGCACCAAGAGGGGTTCCTCAAATTGAAGTTACATTTGATATTGATGCAAATGGTATTGTTAAAGTTTCTGCAAAGGACCTTGGAACAAACAAGGAACAAAATATAACAATTACAGCTTCATCAAATCTTAAGGAAGAAGATATTGAAAAGGCAATAAAAGAAGCCGAAGCTCATGCAGAAGAAGACAAGAAACGTAAGGAACTTGTTGAAACTAAGAACCAAGCCGATAACATGGTTTATGGACTTGAAAAAATGCTTAAAGAAAATGGCGATAAACTTGCAGAAGATGATAAGAAAAAACTTGAAGAAGCCATTGAAAAAGCTAAGAAAGACTTTGCAAGTGAAGATATTGAAGTTGTTAAGAAAGGTATTGATGAACTTACAAATGTTTCAAATGGTATAGTTTCTAAGATGTATCAATCAGCAAATCCTAACGGAAATAACACAACAGGAACAACTGATGGAAATAACGGCGATAACAATAATGGAAATAACGGAAATAATGACGGAAATCCAGAAGTTGTTGTTGACTAATAATTAAATGGTAACTTATGAAAATATTATTTATTGTTGATATGCAAAATGGTTTTATTACCAATAGCAATAAAAAATTGGTGGAAAATATAAACAATCTTATTAAATCTAAACAATTTGATAAGATTGTTGCCACTCAATTTATAAACAAAGAAGACAGTCAATATATTAAAAGTCTGAATTGGAATGAAATGTTTTCATCTCCACAAATTGATTTTGCGGTAGAATTACCAAAAGATGCAATTATTATTAAAAAACATTCATACGGATTACCAATGAGCATGTTTAAAAGTGATGGATTGCATTTGACAAACGATTTTGTTTTATCTGGTGACAGCGAAATTTATATTTGTGGAACAGATTATGATGCCTGTGTTTTAGCAATTGGTTATCAAATGTTTGATGCCGGATATGCACCAAAGTTTATAGATAACTGTATTGGAAGTGCATCAAGAAATCCAATAGATAAAAATATTGTTGAAAAAATTATGCAAAGAAATTTTGGAAAACAATCAGTTGAATTTCAAATTGAAGAAGAGAGAGAATAAAATATTTAAAAGTCGCGTAAAGATTAATAGTCTAAGATAAAGAGGGTTATTTATGGCAAATAAAGATTATTATTCAGTTCTTGGTGTTGATAAAAATGCAAGTGAAGACGAAATAAAGTCCGCTTATCGTAGACTTGCAAAAAAATATCACCCTGATATAAATAAAACTCCAGAAGCTGTTGAAAAATTCAAAGATATAAATGAAGCATACAGTGTTCTTGGCGATCCTAAAAAGAAAGCTAATTATGACCAATTTGGTTCTGCCGAAGGAAATCCTTTTAGTGGTGGTGGAGCTTCATCTGGTGGATTTGGAGATTTCTTTGGTGGAAGTGGTGGTTTTTCTGATATTTTTTCTGATATTTTTTCTGCTTTTGGTGGCAGAGGAGAGTCGCACACTGCTGAGAGAGGACAAGATATAAATATAGCCATAAATCTTACCTTTGAAGAAGCGTGCTTTGGCGTAGAAAAAAATATAACACTTGGAAAACTTGAGCGTTGTTCTAGTTGCAATGGAACAGGTGCTAAAAATGGTAGAGAATTTACTGTTTGTCCAGAGTGTGGAGGAACAGGAAGAGTAAGGTATCAACAAAATACATTATTTGGAACTACTATAAGAGAAGCAGGCTGTCCAAAATGTAATGCAACTGGTAAAATTATCAAGGAAAAATGTGCAGATTGCAACGGAAAAGGATACCAAAAAGTTAATAAAACTATTAAGGTTAAATTCCCTGCAGGTATAGACGATGGACAAACTCTTCGTATGAGAGGGGAAGGAAATGCTCCTACAAGAGAGGGTGTAAATGGAGATTTAAATATTAAAGTTTCTGTTCTACCCCATAAACTTCTTGTAAGAAAGGGAAATGATTTGTATTTAGATCTTTATGTTCCTTTCACTATAACTTTGCTTGGTGGTAAAGTTGATATTCCTACATTAAAAGGCACATATGCTTTAAATATTCCAGAGTTGACCGCTAGTGGAACAGTTATGCGAATTAAAAATAAAGGTGTAAAAGCACTTAATAGAGATTATTATGGTGATTTGCTTGTAACTATTAAAGCAGAAGTTCCAAAGAGTCTTGATAAAAATACAAGAGAGCAGATAGAAAATCTTGCAAACAAGATTGGCGATGGTGCTTACACAAAATATAATAATTTCTTAAAAAATATGAAAAATTAAAAAAAAGACCTAATTAATATAAATTAGGTCTTTTTTTGTGTAATGATTGTAATAATTAAATTTTATATTTATAAAAATATTATAAGTAATTTAATTATTCTGATTTTTAAAAGGATTTTTACCATTTAATTTAGGATTTCTTTCTATACGAGTTTTAACTGCATATTTAGAATTTTCTCCTTGACAGGTATTGTCTTCAAGTAGAACATATGGTAAATCTTCAAATATTTCATTAATATAATTATGAAAACTATTTTCTGTTGGTGCTGAATAATTTAAAGGATAAACTCCAAATTGAATATAGAATAATGTTTTTCTATACATTTGTGCTGGAGATGAAATACTAATTAATTCTCCGAAGTTTCCATCTTTAAAATATTGAGTGGTTATATAACATTCATCTGCAGAATTGTAACAGCCTAAACCTTTCATATATTTAATGTTTAAATCTTCTCCATGAAGTATTTGTGGGGTGATTCCTTTATTGACCTAATAATTTACTCCAGCTTCAGCTAAAGAAATTTTATCGGCTACTCCCTTATACATATGCAAACTTCCAGGAACATATATCTCAACTTCTTTATTTTCTAGAAGTTTATTTTTATATATGTTTATGGCAGTGTCAAGCCTTTTTGTAAATTCTTCATTTGGATATAAGCCATTAACTAAAGGGTGTTGAGCTGCAACTTCAATAAGCACTTTGTTACTGTTTTTTCTTTGTTGCATAAATTCTTTTGCTTTTTCTTGTTTT
>CALWRN010000033.1 GCA_944383975.1 uncultured Clostridia bacterium
ATTCCTTTATAATTACAATATAGTAAATTAGAGGGATTTTTGTGCATATTTGAGGGGGATAAAATGTTTATAATTGCGGTGTTTTCTTCAAGAAATGAAACATTGTATTTTGCCAATATGTTTAAATCAAACAATATTTATGCAATGATTGTGAATACACCTAAAGAAGCTGGGCAGGCTTGTGGTATATCTGTTAAATTTGATGCAAGAATGATTGATGTAGGAAGACAATTTTTACTTTCTAAACCTTTTAAATCTTTTATTGGTTTTTTCACTTTAAAATATATAAACAATAGACAAGTTGTAGAGAAAATTTAATTTTGCTTAAGTTGCATTGAGTAAAGTATTTTATATTTTATTAAGATTTTATTTTCTATGTATTTTTGCTTAAATTGTAAATAAAATAAATTTATGAAAACAATTTATTCATGTTTTTGTTTATTAATTTTATCTATTATTTTATCTTATTGCTTAGGATGCTTTTATAATTATTTTTATCCTATAAAATATAAGGACGAAATTGTTAACTATTCTTCAATGTATAACTTAGATAGTGCATTAATTGCGTCAGTTATAAATGTTGAAAGCGGTTATAATGAAAATTCTATTTCAAGTAAAGGGGCAATAGGATTGATGCAACTTATGCCAAAGACAGCCGAATGGATAGCAAATAAAAATCAAATAATTTACGATAAAGATAAATTAATTGATTCATCCTATAATTTAAATTTAGGTTGTTTATATCTAAAATATTTAATAGAATTATTTAATAACGAAAAAAATGCTATTTGTGCCTATAATGCAGGACTTGGAAATGTTACAAATTGGCTTAAAAATAAAGAATATTCAGATGATGGTTTTGTTTTAAAAACTATTCCATTCAAGGAAACAAATGATTATTTAAATAGGGTATATAAAAATTATCATTATTATAAAAATAGATATAAATAATTGACTTATTTATTGTTTTGTGTTAAGTTATTTAGCGAAGGAGTTAAAAATGGCTGATACACAAATGTTGTCAAATGAAGTTGATATTAGAAGGAAAAAAATTGAAGATTTAATTAAGATGGGAGAGATTCCTTACAAAGATAAATTTGAAAGAACTTGTACTATAGCTGAAGCGAGAGAAAAAATAGGTGAGTATGTTAAAGTTGCTGGAAGAATTATTTTTAAACGTGTAATGGGTAAATTTGGATTTATTCAAATTAGAGATATTAATGCTAAAATTCAAGTATCTGTTGGGAGAAATGAACTTGATGAACAGTCTTATGATTTTTATAAAAAGATGATTGATATTGCTGATTTTGTAGGGGTAGAAGGTGAAGTATATCAGACACAAACAGGAGAAATTACTGTTAAATGCGAAAAAATAACATTACTTTCAAAAACGCTTCGTCCTTTGCCTGAAAAATTTCATGGATTAAGTGATACTGAAACAAAATATAGGCAAAGATATTTGGATTTAATAACTAATGAAGAATCTAGAAAAGTGTTTTTGACTAGAAGCAAAATTTCTTCATTTATAAGACGTTATCTTGAAGATAATGGCTTTATTGAGGTTGAAACTCCTGTTTTACAAACGAATGTTTCAGGAGCAAGTGCAAAACCATTCTTTACTCATCATAATGCTTTGGATTTGGAATGTAATTTAAGAATTGCAAAGGAAACTTGGCTAAAACAATGTATAGCCGGTGGTTTTGATAGAGTTTTTGAACTTGGAAAAGATTTTAGAAATGAAGGAATGGATACTACTCATCTTCAAGAATTTACACAAGTTGAGTGGTATGCTTCATATTGGAATTTTGAAGATAATATAAAATTTTTCCAATCATTTATAAGAAAATTGATGCTTGAATGTGTTGGATCTACTAGTGTTGAATATCAAGGAAAAACAATTGATTTTGGTAAGGAAGAATGGGAAAAAATAAATTACGTTGAAGAAATGAATAAAATTTTGGGATTTGATTGCCTTTCTATTGATGACCCAATTGTATTCAAAAATAAGGTTATAGAGAAGGGGCTGTTTACTGCTGGAGAACTTGAAGAGTGTAAGTCAGTAAGAGCACTTATAGATTTTATTTATAAAAGAAAGATTAGGGCAAATATTGTCGGTCCAACAATTCTTTATAATTATCCTGCTGTTTTAAAGACGTTGGCAAGAAGAAATGATAAAAATAGCAAAATTACAGATGCTTTTCAAATTGTTGTGTGTGGGGCCGAAATTGTTAATGCTTACTCTGAGTTAGTTGACCCAATTATGCAAAGAAAAACTTTGGAAGAACAGCTTCGCGATAAAATGGCTGGTGATGACGAGGCTATGGATTTAGATGAAGATTTCTTGCTTGCAATGGAACATGGAATGCCTCCAATTTCTGGATTAGGTTTTGGAATAGATAGATTTGTTATGTTTTTATTTGACTTACCAAATATAAGGGATACTGTATTATTCCCATTGATGAAGTAATGAAGTAATTATGAATAAAGATAGTTTTTTAAAAATCTTAAACAAGCTTTATCCTAATCCAAAATGTGAGCTTAATTACGGTTCAGCTTATGAGTTGTTGGTTGCGGTAATTTTGTCAGCTCAATGTACTGATAAAAGGGTAAATATTGTTACTGAAACGTTATTTAAAAAATATAATACCCCTCAAAAAATGCTTCTTTTAAAGCAGGAACAGTTGGAAGAAATAATTCACTCTTGTGGATTTTATCATAACAAGGCAAAGAACATTTTATCTATGAGTAAAGATTTGATTGAAAAATATAACGGAAAAGTTCCTGATAATATTCAAGATTTGCAGACTTTAGCAGGTGTTGGACGAAAAACTGCAAATGTAGTATATTCTGAAGCATTTAAAGGAGATGCAATTGCAGTAGATACACATGTTTTAAGGGTATCAAATAGATTGGGTTTTGTTAAAACTGCAGATCCGTATAAGTGTGAAATTCAATTAATGAATATGTTTGATAATAAAGATTGGGGGAAATTACATTTACAAATGGTTCATTTTGGAAGATACATTTGCAAAGCGCAAAAGCCAAATTGTAAAGAATGTCCATTTGCAAACGAGTGTTATTTTAATAATAAAACCAATATATAGTATATATTATTTAAATACTACACACAAAATATAATAATGTGGGAAGTGTAATATGTTTTTAGATAGAGCAAAAATTATTATAAAGGCAGGAAATGGTGGAAATGGTTCTACTTCTTTTTTGCGTAATGCTCAAACGGCGAATGGAGGACCTGATGGGGGAGAAGGCGGAAATGGTGGAAACATTATTTTCGTTGCAACTAATTCTTTAAATACTCTTTACGATTTTAGATTCCATAAAAAATTTGTTGCAGAAAACGGAGAAAACGGGGCTAAAAAATTGCAGACTGGTGCAAACGGAAAGGATGTTATCATTAAAGTCCCATGTGGTACAGTTATAAAAGATGCTGAAAATGGTAAAATTATAGCCGATTTATACTCTGATGGAATGACATTCCTCGCGTTAAGAGGTGGTAATGGAGGACATGGAAATGCTTATTACAAGTCTTCAATAAAACAAGCACCTCACTATTCTCAAACAGGTGAAATAACAAAACAAAGAGAAGTTATTCTTGAATTAAAAACTATTGCGGATGTTGGACTAGTAGGCTTTCCAAATGCGGGCAAATCAACATTACTTTCTTGTATATCTAATGCAAATCCTAAAATAGCAAATTATCCTTTTACTACAATATATCCTAATTTGGGTGTATGCGAAGTAAAGGGGCAAACATTTGTTGTTGCTGATATACCAGGATTGATTGAAGGAGCTAGTGAAGGACAGGGCCTTGGGCATTATTTTTTAAGACATGTAGAGAGAGTTAGGTTGATTATTCATTTAGTGGATATATCTCAAAGTGATGGTAGAGATTTTATAGAAGATTATAAAATTATAAATGAAGAATTAGTTAAATATAGCGATGAGTTGGCAAAAACTCCACAACTTGTTGCTTTATCTAAAATTGATTTATTGGATGAGCAAACTTTAAAAGAAAGAAAATTAAGATTTGAAAAAGAAATTGGTGAAAAGTATATAGAAATTTCTGGGGCAACTTATCAAGGTATTGAGCAATTAAAGTTAAAAACACTTGAATTATTAAGCAAGTTGCCTAAAAAACAACCTTCAAAAATAGAAGAAATTGATTTTGATAAGAAAGATAGTCAGTCAATTAATATCACAAGAGATGATGATGGGGCTTTTGTTGTAAGTGGTGGTAAAATAGATAATTTTATAAGGGGTGTTGTTTTATCAGATACGCGTTCTTTTGCATATTTTCAAAATAGGCTTCAAGAAATGGGAATCATTGATATGTTAAAAGAAAGAGGCTTAAAAAATGGTGGTATGGTTAAAATTAAAGATATTGTATTTGAATATTTTGAATAAAAAGGAGAAAAAATGATTACAACAAAACAGCGAGCTTTTTTAAGAGGTTTGGGAAATGCTTTAGATTGCGTTATGCAGATAGGAAAAGATGGTTTAAGTGAAAACTCATATATGACATTGGAAGGTCTTTTAGAAGCAAGAGAATTAATTAAAATTAATGTTTTAAAATCATGCGAGCATTCTCCAAAAGAAGTTAAAGATATAATTTGTGCAAGGCTAAATGCGGAGCCTATTCAAGTTATTGGAAGCAAAATTTTAATTTATAGAAGATCATCAAAAAAAGACTTTAAACACATTGAACTCGTTTAATTTTTAATTAAGATTTATTAAAGCAATTCACTGTTTGTTTTAAAGTTATATTTTGGATTAGTGTATGATAGTAAGGCGAATATTAACAAAATAGAAGCAACAATACAATAATAAAGATTGGCTTTAACAAATAAAGATGATATAAAGATTATTATTGCAGAAATAATATAACCTTTTGCTCTTGTTTTATTAAAAGAATATGCAATCAATTCTTTAAATGTTTTTTTTGTTTCTTTTTTATATTTAAAAGTTATTTTAGGAAAATACTCATACTCTTTGTATAATTGAGAATATGTTTCGTATTTATCTAAAATGATTATTTCAAAATCAAAGTTTTTGCTAAATGAATAACAAATTTTATCATAAGCATTGCATACAATGACAAGCTTACTCGGCTTGTCATTTTTACATTCTTTTACTATGTTGTTTATATCATCTATTTGTAGTTGTTGAAATTTTAATAAAGGGAAAAGTATGACGTTAAAATTTTGTTCATGCATAATTTTTATATACCTTTTTCTTTTTATAATATCTTTATGTCTAGTGCTTGCTAGATTAAAGAAAAATTCTAATTGATTTAAATCAGCCGAAAGTGACAAAAACATATTTTCGGCCGTTTCTTTTTCATTTATTTTTAAATGCTTTTTATTGTTATTTTTTTTGGAAATTAAAGATAAAATTAATTCAATAAATGATGTTATGATTATACTGATAAACACAGCTTTCCATATATCTTTAAAAACATATCTACACCATATAAAAGCTATTAAAAATATTAAAATACATTTTATAAAAATCTGCAAAATAATTAAAAATTTTTTCATATAGAATTTATTGACTAAATAATTATATTTAGACATTTTTATAAAAATTTATTTTGATATATTTGCTTTAAAGATCAATTCAGTAATTTTTATTATGAGTTTATATATTTTAATAATTGTAGATTTACAAAATTTTAGGATAATTCAGCATAAAATATAATTTAAATGAAATGTTAGTTAAAAGTTTGACAATGTTTATTGCTTTTTATATAATAATTTTATTAGCGAGGAAAATGTGGATAATAGTATTGATAAGGTTTATGATTATTTATTAGATAAAAAATGCAAAGATATTTCTATTTATGATTTATCCAATGAATCTCAAGATTTTAATTTAATGTTTGTTGCGTCAACGCCTAATCCTTTGGTCAACAAAAAAATTGCACTGCAATTAATGAATGATTTAGGTTTGACGACATACCCAGAAGGTTATAACAAGGGCGAGTGGATTATCTTTGATCTTGGAGAAATGGTAATTCATTTGTTTGTAGCATCTGTTAGAGAAAAGTATAACTTAGATAAACTTTGGAAGGCTAAAAAAATGATAATTAAAAAACAAAACAAAAAATAAAATATTGTTTTGTTTTTTTTGTTTAATATGATACACTTATTTTGATAGGAGTAGTATGATTAAAGTTTGTTTTGTTTGTACGGGAAATACTTGTCGTTCCATAATGGCGGAACGCCTTATGAAAAAACTATTAAAGAATAAAAATTATGAAGGTATTAAAGTTTTTTCTAGGGGGCTGGATGCTAGTGGCGAAAATATAACTGAAAATGCAAAAAAAACCTTAAAAAGATATCATGCTTTATCATCAAATAGAAAGTCAGTCAAATTAGGGAAAATAGATAAAGATACTTTATATGTAACGATGACTGAAAGTCAAAAAGGTCAAATACAAAATTCAAAAAATGTAATATCCTTTAAATCGCTAATTGGTAAAGATATTCTAGACCCTTATGGTCAAAGTGAAGAAATTTATCTTAAAACAGCAGAAGATTTGATTGAAGGCATTAGTGTACTTATTAATAAAATTAAAAATTGGAGAGAATAAAAATGATAGTTTTAGCAAGTGATCATGCAGGATTTCCTTTAAAAGAGGAAATAAAAAAGTTTTTTAATAAAGAGAATATTATTGCTATTGATGTAGGATGTTATTCAAGAGAACAGCTTGATGATTATCCTGATTTTGCCAAAGCAGGTAACGCTAAAGTTTTAGAGGATCCTCGCAATGTTGGTATTTTTATTTGCGGAACGGGAATTGGAATGAGTATTGTCGCAAATAGAAATCCAAAAATAAGAGCTGCTTTATGTATGAATGAAACATTCGCTTCGCTAGCAAGGAGACACAATGATGCAAATGTTCTTTGTTTGGCTGGTAGATTTACGAGCCCTAGAAAAGCCATTAAAATTATAAAAGTATTTTTAACGACAGATTTTGAAGGTGGAAGACACGCGAGGAGAATAAAAAAATATTGAGGTGTTTAAATTATGTTAAATGTTCTTATTCCAATAGTTTCTAATGTAAAGGCTTATCAAAAACTTTTATCTGCATTAAATAGTGCAGATAATTTGAATGTTTTAGTTGGTATAACATCATCATTAAAGTCACAATTGACATCTATTGGAGAAAATGTTTATGTGATTGAATATGAGGATGGATCTTCAAGAGAGTCTATTATTAATGGATTGCAAAAATATCTTGAAGAAGGGGCTGTTATGATTTTAAGAAAGCCTATAACAATAGAAGAGTTCAATAATTTTATTCGTACAAAAAAAGATGTGGTTGTATGTAAAAAAAATGAAGGCAAGGTTAAACAGTTTATAACGTTCATTTGGCAAAAACTTTTAAAATTATTTTTGGGAATTAAATTATATGAGGGTGATACTTCTGTAATCTTATTCGGAGAAGATGTTTCATCTATATTCTCTAGTATTAATGACTTAAGTTTTTCAAGTAGGGTTGATAGATGGAAGGGATTAGAACAAGGAGTGGTTGAAGTTAAAGGCTCAGCTGTTAAAACAGAAATTGATAAAATGGCTGTTATAAAATATATGATAATAGCATTAATTTCTTTGTTAATTAGTGTTGTAGTTACGACTTGTGTAAGTTTATTCGTTCCGATGAGTATAATTATAGGTTTATTATTATTTTGTTTGGATATCATAAGTTTGACTATAATTTGTATAATGGTTGTTCTCATACTTTTTAATTTTTCAGTAGGGAAAAAACATTTTCAAAATGCGATTGAAATTAGTGATGAAGAAGAACAAGAAATAATAAGTTATGGTGAAGAAGAGTTTAATAATGATGAAAATGGAGGAGAAGATGAAGAAAATTAAAATTGGAATAAATGGCTTTGGAAGAATTGGAAGGCTGGTCTTACGTGTTTGTTCAAATAGAAATGACGTAGAAGTTGTTGCCATTAATGATCCTTTTATTGATTTAGAATATAGTAAATATATGTTTACACATGATACTATACATGGTAGGTTTGAAGGCTCTTGTGAAGTTAGAGATGGCTTACTTTATGTAAATAATAATGGTATTGCTTTTTACGCAGAAAAAGAACCTAATTTAATTCCATGGGGTAAACATGATGTTGATGTTGTTATTGAAGCAACAGGAAAGTTTACTAAATATGAAGATGCTGTAAAGCATCTTGAAGGGGGAGCTAAAAAAGTTATAGTTTCTGCACCTGGTAAAAATATGCCAATGTTTGTTATGGGAGTTAATGAGAAATCTTATAATGGTGAAAAAGTAGTTTCAAATGCATCTTGTACCACAAATTGTCTTGCCCCTTTAACTAAAGTTATTAATGACGCTTTTGGTATTGAAGAGGGATTAATGACAACAGTTCATTCAGTTACTGCAACACAATTAACTGTTGATGGACCATCAAAAAAAGATTGGAGAGGTGGAAGAGCTGCAACTTATAATATTATTCCTTCTTCTACAGGTGCAGCAAAAGCTGTAGGAGAGGTTATTCCTCAGTTAAAAGGCAAATTAACTGGTATGAGTTTTAGAGTTCCTACGTTAAATGTATCGGTAGTTGATTTGACAGTTAGATTATCAAAACCAACATCATATGAAGAAATTGTCGAAGTAATAAAAAAAGTATCTGATACTGAAATGCAGGGAATACTGGGCTGGACAGATGACGCTGTTGTATTATCGGATTTTATCGGAGATAGCCGAACATCAATTTTTGATGTGAATGCAGGAATTAT
>CALWRN010000034.1 GCA_944383975.1 uncultured Clostridia bacterium
GAAGATAATTCTAATGAAATATTGATTTATAACACATAAATATTTTTGTACTGAATTCTTTATTTGAATTAACAAAAGATATAGACTAAAACACTAGGATAGTATGTTTCGTTTCTTAAAAAAAATACCCCCTAAGCTTCATAGCTAAAGGATAAAAATTTTTGGCGGAGTGGTAGGCTGTTCAACCGTGCATTACTTATTTTTTTAATTGAATATATGCAATATTCAACAAATCTTCAAAATTTGTTCGTTCTATAAATTTAATAAAATTATTTGATTAAAATTTTTATGCAAAAGCAAATAGGAAATTCTATATTTATCCCATAAATAATTTGCAAAATCAACTAGCATTTCTTTTTTGATATCATTCTAACCATGATATCTTCGTCTGTATTAAATTTTATTTATATTTAACACAACTTTCCCTTACTATATTGTAATATGTCTCCTTATCTAATCAATTTTGTATAATGTTAGAACAACTGTTTAAAAAATTATTTTAGTATAAGATATTATAAATCTGATTTTAGTATTTCGTAATAAAACACATCGTAATATTGCCCCAATTTATACTCATGTTCTCTCATCTTACCAACATATTTCATTCCTATTTTTTGCATTACTTTACCACTTGCAGGATTATTATCTAAAAATCTTGCAAATATGCTATTTAAATTCAATGTATTAAAACCATATTCTATAATAGCTTTTGCAGCTTCCGTTGCAATTCCTTGATTCCAGTATTTTTTTGCAACCCAATATGCCAATTCTGCTTTATTAGAAGGTCTTTTAATTCCCATTAAAGATATGCAACCAACTATCTTTTCAGTATTTTCTTTTAATGTTATTGCTAATTCATATGACTTTTGATTACTCATAGCATTATTTGTATATTCAATAAAATTTTTTGCATCTTCTAATGTGTATGGAAAAGGAATTCCTAATGTAGTTTTTGTTATTTCAACATCATTACATGCTTCATAAATTTTTTCAGCATCTGAATGTTTAAAGGGCCTTATTATCAATCTTTTTGTTGCTATCATAAATCCTCCTCTTTACAAAATAATAATATCCTAAAATCTATAATAAAGTCAAATCATAGTGCAGAAAAAATTGAAATTATGAGCAAGATGATAAATTTTTTCTATTTGCTTTAAGTTTAATTTTACTTTATTAATTTTTAGATTTTATAACAAAACCATAGTCATTAATTTTATAAATAAAAAAACGCACCTTGGTACGTTAAAAGAATTAATGGCGGAGCGTTAGAGATGTAAATCGACAAGAAATAAAAACCAAATAAATAGAATTTACTCATTTGAATTAAATTAAGTTATTATTAAAAACTCTAAATGGTTTAGAGTTTTTATATTTTAATAAAATATTCAAAAATGCGAACAAAATATTTGCAATTTTGAAACATTTATGATATGATATCATCATATAAAATCAAATAGGAGAAAGTAATGGCTATTTCTTATAATAAACTATGGAAACAATTAATTGATAAAAATATGACAAAAACTGATTTAAGATTAAAAGCAGACATTGGAACTGCAACTCTTGCAAAATTAGGAAAAAATGAGCAAGTCAGCATGGATGTACTTTTAAGGATATGCAATGTTTTAAATTGTAACATATCAGACATTATGGATGTTTTACCAATAAATGGAGGGTCAAATGAATAAATATACTTACATTTCTCTTTTTAGCAGTGCTGGTGTTGGTTGTTATGGGTTTAAGCAAGAAGATTTTGAATGCATTGCAACAAATGAATTATTGCAAAAAAGATTACAAATACAAAAATACAATAACAAATGCAAATATGATTCTGGATATATCTGTGGTGATATTTTAAAACAAGAAACTGTTGATAAAATTTATCAGGAAATACAATTTTGGAAAAATAATGAAAATTTAAAAGATATTACTACGATAATTGCTACACCACCATGTCAAGGAATGTCTGTTGCAAATCATAAAAAGAAAGATGAGCAGGCTCGAAATTCATTAGTAATAGAATCGTTAAAGTTAATTAGAGATATAAAACCTAAAACATTTATTATAGAAAATGTTAGAGCTTTTATGAATACTTTATGCACTGATATAGATGGCACAAATAAAAAGATTAGTGAAGCTATAAACGCAAATCTTTCAAAGTTCTATAACATAGAAAGTAAAGTATTAAATTTCAAAGATTATGGTTCAAATTCAAGTAGGACTAGAACTTTAGTGATTGGTGTTAGAAAAGATATTGATGTCAACCCTGAATTTCTTTTTCCAGCAAAGCAATCTGAAAAAACAATTAAACAAGTTATTGGGGATTTAAAATCATTATCAAAAATGGGAGAGATTTCACAAGATGATATTTTTCACTCATTCAGAAGATATAATCCTGAAATGAGAAAATGGATAAAAGATTTAGGAGAAGGACAAAGCGCCTTTGATAATACAGATATATCTAAGATTCCACATTATTACAAAAATGGAGATATAATATACTGCAAGAAAAAAAATGGAGATAAATACACAAGACAATGCTGGGACAAAGTTGCACCATGTATTCATACAAGAAATGATATTCTTGCTAGTCAAAATACTATTCATCCACATGATGACAGAGTTTTTAGTATAAGAGAGCTTATGAGATTTATGTCAATTCCTCAAGACTTTAAATGGACAGATAAGTCATTAAATGAATTAAACAAACTTAATAATGACAATAAACAATTATTTATAAAACAGAATGATATTAATATAAGACAATCTATTGGAGAGGCCGTTCCAACTATAATTTTTAATCAAATAGCAAAAAACATAAAGAAATATTTGTAGGATGCATAATGAAAAAAGAACTAGAATTATTTTTAAAAAAATATAAAATAAAGAATCTTAAGGATTTAAGAGATTGTATTATTAAATACGGAAAAAGCTTAAATCCTGATAATGTATATAGTGTTGCTGAATTATTAAATCCGAATAAAAATAGTAATTCTGCATACTTTACAGATAAAATAATATGTGAGGAAATATTTAAAGTATTACCAAAATTAGATGAAAAAAAGCATATAAGAATTTTAGAGCCATCTGTTGGTGCTGGTGCATTTTTACCATTTATAGCCGAACATTTTAAAAATAAAGAGATAGTTGAAATATGGGTAAATGATATTGATGCTGAAGAATTAAAACTTTCTAAGTTGATTTTTGATACATTTTTTAGAGATAAATATCCAAATGTAGCAATTAATTGTTTTAACGATAATTACTTAAAACTTGAAATTAAAAACAGGAAATTTGATTTAATTATTGGAAATCCACCATATCAAAAATTAAAATCAAAAGATGCTAACATTGCATTTTACAAGGCTAAAACAGGAATAACAAAATCCACAAATTTATTTGTTTACTTTTTTGAAAAAGCTATGCAGGATGGAGATAGAGTTTCATTAATAATACCTAAAAGTTTATTAAATGCTCCAGAATATATTGAACTAAGAAATCACTTGAATAATTATCAAATTGAATCAATAATAGATTTTGGAGAAAAAGGTTTTGATGGAGTAAAAATTGAAACTATAAATATAATTGTAAATACATTAAATAAACCTAATAAAACATATGTTAAATCAATCACTAATGGAATTGAAATTCTACAAAATCAAAGTTATATTACAGATATAAAATTTCCTACTTGGTTAATTTATAGAAATAAAAAATTTGATAATTATGCAAAACAACTAAATTTAGGAATGTTTTCTGTATTTAGAGATAGGCAAATAACTTCAAAAAAATGCAAGAGCGAAGGTAATATTAGAGTTTTGCGTTCCAGAAATATTGCAACTAATCAAGTAGTAAATATAGAAAATTATGATTTGTATTTAGATAATATAGATACACTTGTAGTTAGTAAATTTCTAAATAAGGATAACATTGTTTGTTTGCCCAATCTATCATATAATCCAAGAGCTTGTTTTTTACCTAAAAATTGCTTGGCTGATGGTTCTGTAGCATTATTGGAGACTTCTGAAAAGCTGGTAGAAGACGATTTGGTTATTTTTGAAAGTCAAGATTTTAGAGATTATTATCGTATTGCGAGAAATTATGGAACAAGGTCATTAAATATTGATAGTAATTCAATATATTATTTTGGTGTAAGGAGAAAACTATGAAATTTTTAACAGATGATGAGTTAAATGCTTTTATAGATACTCATAATTATGATGTAAGAAAAACTGGCAATGCTAGATGGATTGACCAGAAATGCACACCAGATGTTTTATGTATCATTGCAGACTGTATATTTGAGTATGTTCAAGAAAAAGGAAATATAGAGTTTACTTCAAGAGATATTTGGTATAGTGAATATTCTATTAAAAATGTGCAAAATGTTTTTAAAAAAGTTAATGTAGAGTCTGATAATGCTGAAAATGAATATGATAAATTTTTTCAACAACCAATGAAATTATTATCATATGCTGGAGTTCTAAAAGAGACTAAGAAAGGCAGAGAAAATTTTTATACCGTAGAAAATGAAGATATACTTCAATATATTGCTATTAGAGAGAGAAATGCACTTAATTTTTTAAATACATATATTATAAAGGTTTTAAAAGATTCGGATTTGTATAATGTTTTTGAAGAATTTTTTAATAATCAAACAAAGTTAAAATATGACAAAATGAAAGATGCTTTTTATATATTTACAAAAACTTTTACAGATATAGGTAGTAAAACAAAGAATCAAATCAATGCAGGCAAAACAGAATGTGGTCGTATATTTACTAAAGTAATAAACCCTATTGCATATTTTAGAGGAAGTAAAGGCTCTGAAAGAGGAACTATTTCAAAAGATATTATCTCATATGATATGTTAATGTATAATCGTGATAATTTTAGAGATATCTATGCGAACAAACCAAAGGCACTATCTAGAAAAGAGTTTGCAGTACAACAAAAATATAAACCAAGTTTAGCATTTTATCAATATCAGTCAAACAAAGCAAAACAATTTCTTAAAGTATTTAACAATACTTATAACGGAGGAAATTCAGAAGTTTATGAAGAAAGTGAACAAGGAAACCTAGCAACTCAAATGCATCACATTTTCCCTGCTGGACAATTTCCACAAATTTCAGGTTATTATGAAAATATCATTGCTTTAACACCAAATCAACATTTTTTAAAAGCACATCCAAATAATAAAACACAATCTATTAATGTTGATTTTCAATATGTTTGTTTAGTCGCGAAAACTGCAACAATAAAAGAAAATTTAACTTCCACTAATTCCATAAAGATTTATGAATTTAATAAATTCCTATTTGTAATTAACATCGGGTTAAATGATGACTCTTATGAAAAAATAGAGGATGGAGATTATGATGGTATATTAACAAAACTAGCTGTCTCATATTCAAAATAACTATTTACAAACTACAATGGAGGAATTAATGAATTTTTTATATAAGTTATTGCTAACATTTAATTCAACATCTTGGGTATTAGTTTTATATGGAGTGAAACATGAATGGACATTATGGAATATTCCAAATTGGATATTCGATTTAATTTTGCTTGCAATACCAATATTAACATCTTTGGTTGCGCTATTACTAGCGAATTTTTTTGGAAATGACAATATGAATTCATGTGGCGAAGTTGAGTACGCAAATAGTTCTTTTATACCAACATATTTGGGCTATTTCTTTGTTGGACTAAGTTTGGAAAATATTACTCAATTACTAATTGTGTATTTTATTATATTTATATTTACCCAATTATCACAAACAGAGTATTTTAATCCAATATACTTATTATTTGGTTATAAATTTTATCATATTAAGTCATCTAAAGGCACAAAATTATTTGTTATTACAAGAAGAAAAATTAGAAATGCGAATCAGGAAGAATTTGAAAAGTTAAAAAGAATTAATGAGACTACTTTTATTGAACTAAGGAGAACAAAAAATGAATCAACTACTAGCAAAAGTTAAAAATAGAAAACAAAGTATTAATGAAGGATTTAAAAGAATAATTGATAATAAAAATTGTTATTCTTTTCCTAACAATATTCAAGCAGTTGAATATAATCCAAATACCCTTTTAGAAGAAGGTCAATGGTATTCTATTGCTGAATTTTCACAACAAGAATTTTGTATAGAGTTATTAAAACAAGATAGATTTGATTCAGTTGATTTTTCGACATTAGATAGGAATGAATTTACTAAAATAGATTATTTATGTTCTTATCAAGATGAAAATTATTTTTATTTCCAAAAAATTAGACCATCACAATTATTATTTAAGAAAAGATTATTATTTAATTTTGGGCAAAACTTTAGTTATGATGAAAATAATGCAAGTGTAGTTATAAATTCTTACCCAGATGCTATTTATAAAAAAGATGATGACACTTTATATTTCCAAAAACTTGAAACAATATCAACAATATTTAAAGGAATAGATATTTTATATAAAGAAGCGACTGAAGAAGAAACTGCTGAGTTTTTAAACAATGATTTTATATCTGTTCCAGCTAGTTTAGAAGTTGCAAAAATCGGTAAAGCTAGTAGAAAAAAAATAGCAATGGCAATGACAATACTGAGTAGATTTTCAAATGAAGAAAAATTAGAAATTTTAGAATACACTAAACAAAATTCTGGATTGATTTATGAAAATAATTCTTTCATAATAAATAATGAAGAAGATATTAAAAAACTTATTTATGGAATACAAGAAAGATATTATGAAGCACCCATAAGCAAGGAAAAAAGAATAGCCAACTCAATTATAAATATTGAAAGTGGTACTATAGAGAATGATAATATTTAAAAAATAAAAAAATGGCACTATGGCGTGTGCTTGTCTTGATACAAGTCGGTGTCGCTTCGCTCCACCGAAGACAAGCACACGCACAAATAAAATAAAGTGATAATAGAATAAATGAAACAAAATTAAACTAAGAAAACTAAAGTTGAACTAAACTAAGAAAGTGTTTGTTAAAGATAACAACAATAAATAATTAACCCAGAATTAAAAATATGAAACCAAAGTAAACTTTGCAAAAAAAAACAAGATTAATAAATAAAGAAAAAAACAATAAAGCGTAAAAACAAATTAACCTTTTTAAATAAGCTGGAACAAAATAGCAAGAACTGACGAAAGAGATGTCGCAAGGCGCAGGCTTTCCCTATGCGACATTCTCTTCTTTTTTGTGTCAGTTCTTGCTTTTCGTTGTTCTCCTTTTCTTCGCCTTTTGGCTGGTATGTTCGCATAGTTCTCACAACAATTCAAGGGAAATATATATTTTTTATTTAATTTTAAGATTAAGGCTTGCCTTAGTCTTTTTATTT
>CALWRN010000035.1 GCA_944383975.1 uncultured Clostridia bacterium
AATCTTTAATTTTTTTCACGTAAACCTTTACTCTGTCGCCAACATTAAATTTTTCGCCTGGAATTTGATCAGAAGGAAGCATAACCCCTTCTGTGTGTGAATTTGATATTTGCACATAAACTGTTCCGTTGTCTATTCTTTTAACAATGGTAGTCAAAAGCTCATCTTCCTTTTCAGACAATTCTGAAACAGCAATTTGTCTTTCCATTTCTTTAATCTTTTGCATAACTACTTGTTTTGCAGTTTGAGCTGCTATTCTTCCAAAATCTTTTGTTGATTCCTCGGTCTGAACAATATCTCCTACTTTATAAGATTTTTTGATTAATCTTGCATCTGATAATGAAATTTCCTTATCTGGATCTTGAACATCATCAACAACAGTTTTATAAGAATAAATTTTAATAGTTGCCTTTTCTGGATTTAACTTTACCATAGCAGACTTTGCCTCACCATACATTTTTTTATAGGCAGAAGTCAATGCTGTTTCAAGTGTAGATATAAAAGCATCTTTATTAATCTTTTTTTCAACTTCCAAGTCTTCTAATGCTTGAAAAAAATCTTTATTAATCATTTTAATACTCCTTAAATTTTAATAACTGGCACAATATGTGCAATTTCTTCTCTACTAAAAGATATAGTTTTATTTTTTGATTCAATCGTTATAGATTTTTCATCAAAAGAAATTAATTTTCCTTCAAACTTCTTTTGACCATCTTTTTTTGCAAATAGAGTAACTGAAATTTCTTTGTTTAAATTACGATTAAAATCTCTTTCTTTAGTTAAAGGTCTATCAATACCTGGTGAACTAACACTTAAAATATATGGGGCATCATTGGTTGGGTTTAATTCTTCTAAAACAGGATCAATAGTCTTTGATACTAATTCGCAATCTTGAATTTGAACCCCATTTTCTTTATCAATATAAAATATTAAATTCATACCATCAGATTTCTTTGAATATTCTACATCAACAACTTCATATCCCATATTTTCAATTATAGGAGATATTTTTTCTTCGCATATTTCTTTTACTTTTTTTGCCAAAATTCCCTCCTTTACGAAGTAGGGAGCGATGCAAATTTGCACGCTCCCTACACAAGTCGAATATATTATAACAAATATAATCAATAAAAGCAAGTGTTTATAAAAATATTATTTACAATTAAATAATTTTTTATATCAAATAATTTTAAACAAATGTTATTTTTTATTTAATTCCATAAGAACTTGGGCTGTTGCATATGCATCATTAAAGGCCCTATGAGCATCATTCAGTGTTAATCCTAATGCTTTAACAACTGTCCCGAGTTTATAATTTCCTATCCTTAAATTTGATTGCCTTACAACAATCATTGTATCAACTACTTCATTATCAAATTTTAATCCAATATTATTAGCAACCTTTTTAATAAATTTTAGGTCAAAATTAATAATGTTATATCCACTAAGTATACAGCCTTTTGACCACTCATAAAAATCTTGTATAACATCCTCAATTCTTGGAGCAAAAGCAACCATTTCATCTGTAATATGGGTTAATTCTTGCACCTCAAGTGGGATTGGATTTTTAGGTTTTGCAAAACTTGAAAATCTTTCTGTAACCTCTCCATGTTCTACTTTGACAGCACCGATTTCTGTAATTTCGCATGTATCAGGATCAAGTCCAGTAGTTTCAATATCAAAAACAACAATATTGTTGTTCATAATAAATTCATTATAGTTTTGTTTTTCATCAAAAAGATTGGTTTGAGCACTTCGTGGTAATAAATCAGGAAAAACAACTTTTTTATGTTTATAAATTATATCATCTTTATTTTTTATTTCTTCAGTAATTTCACAAGGACTAGCTAATGAAATTTTTTTTATGTAATAAGTTAGTTTTCCATTTAAACCAAACTTAACATCACCTACACAAAGCAATAAACTTAAATCATCTAAGATATCCATATCTTTTTCATGGGTTTTACCGCAAAAATATATACAGTCAATAGTTGTATTATTATTTTTTAGGTTAAATGTATAAAAAGATTTTTCTTCACCTGCATGTTTGCCCTTTTTGACAATAAATGTTTTTTTATTCTTGTTTGTCAAAAAACCTGATAAAATGACAGATGTTTTGGGCTTTTTGATATCTTCAATATACTCTGGCTTAGGTATTATATCTCCACCTACAATATGTTTTATAACATTAACATTATAGCGTCTTGCCTTGCTAGATATAGGGATAATATCATCAGCCTCTATATTTTCTGGCAATTTGTCTTCATTTTCAATAATTTCTATATTAAAATTTGCGATAAAAAATTTATTTAAAAACTCCTTTATTTCGGATTTCAATTCAATATCATCTAGTAAAGATAATATATCTTGATTTAAATATATTTTAACATCAACATCTAGATCTTTATATGTTGAAGTAATGTTGTCAAATGAAATATAAGGAAGGAGTCCCTTTTTATTAATTTTAAAGAATTCTATTACTTCATTTATAATGAGTTTCTCATCTAAAAAGCTCTTTTTAAATTTTACCTTTATGCTCTTATTTAAAGATAAAAACTCTTGAAGATAATTTTCTATTTCATTCCTAGATTGAGAATCAATTTCATCAATTGTATATGGAAAAAGAAAAGTTATTGTACAACCAAAAGAATCGTACATTACATTCAAGAGTTTCAAATTTTTATATTTATTGTCAAATTTTTTATTTAAATTTTCTATTATGTCTATCATGTGATTATTTTATAATAGAAAATGCAAAATGTCAATCAGAATAACCGCTCCAAATAAAATCAACAAGCCTATTGTATGAATTAAGTTTTCAGTTTCTCTTTTTATTGGTTTTTTTCTAATAGCTTCTATCGTAGTAAATAACACATGTGCGCCATCTAGTGCCGGAATAGGTAATGCATTGAAAACAGCTAAATTTGCTGAAAAAAGAGGGATTAAAACTAGAAGATTTGATGCACTTGCTTGTGTATAAGTCGCAATTGTTGTAATGGTTGTTATTGGTCCTCCTATTGCTGAAATAGGAAGTTGGAAAGTTATTAATAACCAAAAACTTTTCAACACAACCCAAGCTAAACCAAATGAGAAAGGAACTGCTCTTTCTAATGCTTCTCCAAATGAATGAACATATGCTTTAACATTAGAATCAAAGCAATACTGATAAACTACTTTTTCCTCTTGTTCACCATTTTCATTAGTTACCATTGTCAATGTTTTTAATTGGTAAAAACCTAAGTAGACATCTTTATATTCATTATTTCTTTTTACAGTTGCAATAGTAGTTGGCTGATAATTTTTAAAAGCTTCTTCCGCATCAAAAACTTCTTTTTTTTCTTCAGAAATATTTTTTTGAATATTCATATAATTTATGATGTTATTAAATTCTTCTGTTCTTAAATCACTATAGTTATACCCATAGGCAAAATCAATTTTTTTCCCATTGATAGAAATAATTACATCATTTGGTTGAAGAACATCCATATCATCTGTTAAATAAGTCACATACTTTCCATATTTTCCATCAACAATTTGAGTTCTATCAATTTTTTCACCAAAAACATTTACTATTTCTGAATTATTACTAAAAATGTCTTCAAATTTATCAGCAACTTGAGGAATATCATAACCGACTGTACAAAGTAGGATTAATGAAAAAAGTACTGCTGTAGCAAAATTAAAAGTAACACCAGCAAGAAAAACTAAAATTCTTTTCCAAGGTCTTTGGTTTGTAAAGGCATCTTTCTTATTTCCGTCTATTTCATCTTCGCCAACAAAAGCACAATATCCACCGAGAGGAAAAATACGTAAAGAAATTAATTCACCCCTTTTATTCTTACGAGAAATAATAGATTTTCCGAAACCGATTGAAAATTCTGTAATTTTAAAATTTAACATTCTTCCTATACAATAATGACCAAATTCATGAATTAAAACCATAAAAAGTAGAATCACAATTGCAAGAAATATATATAAAATATACATTATACCTCTCTTTAATAAATATAGGTTGTGATAATACAACCTATGTCTTTAGTAATTTTTATATTCTATTACAATACAGCAAATAATATACTGAAAGCAACAAACAAAAAAGGAACTGTAAAAATATAAGAATCAAATCTATCTAGTATTCCACCATGACCAGGCAATATATTCCCAGAATCTTTTACACCAGCCTTTCGTTTAATCCAACTTTCAAACAAGTCACCACACTGAGACAATACAGATCCAAATGCAACTATCAAAATAAATTTCCAAATTGAGATTCCAGCATTATTCATAATTACAGTCATATCTGGTATTGAATAGAAAATATAAAATACCGCTACAGATAATAAAACACACCATAAAAATCCCCCTACAGCACCAGAAATAGTCTTATTAGGGCTGATTTTAGGAGCAAGTTTTTTACCACCAATTAATCTTCCTGTAATGTATGCAAAAGTATCTGTAAAAATTGGAATTAAAAAAGCAAAAATTAAAATAAATAATGAAACATATTTAAAACCATCAAAATCATTTATTACTTTAAAAGAATTTGATAATTCATCAAAATGATTAATTAATGTCATAAAGAGCAACAAAAATGTAGGATAAATAAATGTTACTGCGGTATTAAATGCTTTAATCAAAGAATATTTTGGTAAAGAAGTAGACATGTCCATTTTTCTAGTTTTTAATTCAACTTTTGTATTTTTATTGATTAAAGTTATAATAAAAGTAATACCAAAGAAAATTACCATGCTGGCAATAACTAAAATTATTGTATAAATTATCCCTAGAGAATCATCAAAATAAATTCCAAGTAACAATAGTAACATTGCAAAACAAGGGAAAATGGTTGCAATGATTTTACTATTGTATTTATCCATTTTTGTAAATAATCTAGATGTTTCAAGTGCTGCAAAGCAAGCGATACACAAAATTAATGCATCAAAAAAATAATTGCTAACAAAGACTTTTAATATAAAAGCTATTGCAACTACAAATAAAAAACCAAAAGAAGTCAGTAACCTAGTTTTCAACGAACACCTCCAAATCTTCTATCTCTTTTTTGATATTTTTTTAAAATCTTATACAAATGTTTTTCATCAAAATCTGGCCAATATGTTTTTGGAAAAAATAATTCACTATAAGCCATTTGATAAAGCATAAAATTAGAAATTCGCATTTCTCCACTCGTGCGTATAACAATTTCTGGTTCAGGCATATTTTTAGTATCTAAAGCTAATAAAAAATCCTTCTCAGTTATTTTTTTCTCTTTTTTTTCCAGTAAATTATTTATAGCCCTGATAATATCATCTCTTCCACCATAATTTAAAGCAAAAGTTACAATCAATTTGTCATAATTCTTAGTTTTGTTTTTTAAACTTGTAAGCTCTGCAACCAAATCATCTGGGAATGGATCTAACACACCTATTGATTCCAATTTTATTTTATTTTTTAGAAATATATTATCTTCCTTCTTAAGATAATCTCTTAATAAAGAAAAAATACCATCAATCTCTTCTTTACTTCTTTTCCAGTTTTCTGTTGAAAAAGCAAAAAATGTACAATATTTTATGTTAAATTTTAAACAAGCATAAATAGTTCTTTCTATAGCATCTATTCCTTTTTTATGTCCATAGTTTCTAGGTAATCCTCTTTTAGTTGCCCAGCGACCATTTCCATCCATTATTATACCAATATGAGTAGGAACATTTTTTAATTCTTTCATGCAACAATCCTTTAAAATAAAATATTAAAGAAATTATACTTCCATAATTTCTTTTTCTTTTGTTTTATAATTGTCATCAATCTTATCACATGCTACATCAACCATTTTTTGAATTTTTTCTTCAAAAACAGATTGTTCGTCCTCAGAAATTTCACCATCTTTTTCAAGTTCTTTTATCATTTCCATAGCATCACGTCTAGCGGCACGAACTGCAACTTTGCTTTCTTCGGCGATCTTCTTAAGATTCTTTGCTATTTCTTTTCTTCTTTCTTCTGTAAGCATAGGGAAAACCAATCTTATAATTTTACCATCTTCGTTAGGATTTACTCCTAAATCAGCAGCAGTAATTGCTTTCACAATATTTTTTATTTGAGACTGATCCCATACAGAAATAGCCAAAATTCTAGCCTCCGGAACAGAAATACTTGCCATATTTTTAATCGGTGTTGGAACACCATAATAATCAATATAAACTTTATCTAATATATGAGGATTTGCTCTTCCCGCCCTAACTACTAGATATTCGTTTACTTGATGATTTATAGCTTTATCAATTTCATCTTGACAAGATAATTCAATTTCATTGAATAATTCGTTCATATATTTCTCCTTGAAATTAATTTTACTATAAACACAATTATTTTGCAAATGATTTGACGACTATATAAAAGAAATATGCTAAAAAGATAAACAAATTTACAATTTTAAACTTTATTTATAAATTAAATACATATTATATACTGAAGATTCTATTTGTCTTTTCTATACAACAAACATACATTAATAATTTTTTTTAAATGGTTTAGTCAAATTAATATCTCAAAAAAGTTTTCTTACTATTTCTCAACTTGACAATATTTAAAAATAATGTATAATTTAATTACATAATTAAGAGGTTTAAATGAAAAGAATAGAATTAAAGTCTAACAAAAATATTACTATTTATGATATTTTAGAAGGTCGTGGCTCAAGACCAAAATATTGGTTTTCATTCAATGATTCTGAAAATAAAGAAAAATGGCTATTTAAGAGCACAAATAGAGATACAACAAATTCAGTAAAAACATTTGAAGATTATGGTGAAATTATTTTTAATAAAATTTGTAAACAATTAGATTTACCTTGTGCTGAATATAAACTTGCATTTAATTATGAAAAAGGCTATGGAAATGAAGGAGTTATTTCTAAAAATTATAATCCTAATGGACTTGTAGAAATATCAGCATATTCTCTTTTGGATTTTTACAAAAATTTTATGTATGATAATTTTAATGGAATTGTTGTCGATAACGAAAATACATTATCAAATTACATAAAAGGTCTACAAACCCTTAAGTTTGACAATCCAAATTTACACATTGATGAAAATAAAATTCTTCTTCAATTAGAAAAAATGTTTATCCTTGATTATATATGTTGTCAATCTGATAGAAATTGGTACAATGTTGCTTTTCTAATTGATCCTAAAAAAAGTGAATTAACACTTTGTCCACTATTTGATAATGGTAATATTTTCTGTTGGAATTATAAAGAAAGTGTTATTAAACATCAAAGAGATTCTCTAAAAAATAAAAATAATATCACTCAATTAAACGAGCTGCTAAGTTCTAAGTCAATAGCGTTAGGAATTGTAACACCTACAGCATTAAGAGATTTAAACAACCCACTAAGAACACAAAAATCAAAACAATCACCAGAATTAATGAGTAAAGTAAACGAGGAATTAATTAAAATGATTTGCAGTTCAAGTGAATTGAAAGATTTTGTTTTTGATAATTTTTATAAAGATAATGGAATATTAAGAAACGCCTTTAAAGAAGTAGAAGAAGAATATGGCGAATTCCCTGAGCTACTAAAAGAACAATCATCATTAATATATAACTTAAAATGTGACAACTTATTAGAATTAGTTAAAGAAAAATTAATTAAAGATTCTGAACAAGAAGCTGACTAAAAAGGAGAATTGATATGACATTAATATTTAAGTATCGTGACTATGAATTAGGAACGCTAAATTATTTTGATAATGAGTTCGTTTATAACTCAAACAGCACAAATGAAGAATATGCAAAAAAAAATAGTTTTGGTGTTTTAGATTATAGATTATATAATTCTAAGAATAAAAAATCAAAAAATTTGTTTAAAGAATTTATGCCATGGATAATGGCATCTTCTAGACAGGATATTATCAGTAAATGTAAAATAAATAATAATGATAATGATTGGGACATACTATGTAAACTTGCTTTAAATAAAGTTACACTTGGTGACTATTCTTTAAAAATTGATTAATAAAAAAACACGAATTAACTTCGTGTTTTTTATTTTAATTATTTATTTCCTTTCATTTGCTTTTCAACTTCTTCAGCAAGATTGTCATTACGTTTTTCTAATCCTTCACCCATCTCAAATCTTGCAAATCTTCTAACAGAGATTTTTTCTCCAATTTGAAGAATTTTTTCATTGATATATGATTGAATTGTTAATTCTGGATTTTTAACAAATGGTTGTTCTAGTAAACATACATCTTGATAGAATTTTTTAACTCTTCCTTCAACCATCTTTTCAACAATATTTGCTGGTTTCCCTTCGTTTAATGCTTGATTTCTTAAAATCTCTTTTTCTTTTTCAAGTTCCTCTGCAGGGACATCTTCAATTCTTACATATTTAGGTGCAGCAGCAGCAATTTGTAATGCAACATCATGTCCTATTTGTTGGAAAGCATCTGTTTTAGCAACAAAGTCTGTTTCACAATTAATTTCTACAAGAACTCCGATTTTGCCTCCCATATGAATATATGATGTAACAATACCTTCACTTGCAATTCTTGATTGTTTTTTTGCAGCAGCGGCGATTCCTTTTTCTCTAAGCCAAATTGTAGCTTTTTCAAAATCACCATCACATTCTACTAAAGCTTTCTTACAATCCATCATTCCTGCATTTGTTTTTGCTCTAAGTTCTGCAACATCTTTTGCTGTAAAATTCATAATTATTCTCCTTCACTATTTGATTTTGTTTCTTCTACTTTTTCAGTTGTAACTTCTTCTTTTACTTCTTTTTTAGTTTCAGTTTTTTTCTTTGAAGGTTTCTTTTTACCTTTTTTGCTATGATTTTCTTCTCCAGCTTCAGCAATTTCTATATTTGGTTTTGTTTCTGCAAGAACTTTTTCAATATCAATATCTTCATCAACAGAATCATCTTCTTTCTTCATAGAAACGCCTTCTTTTGCTTCAATAACGGCATCAGCCAATGCAGCAATTATAAGTTTTACAGAACGAATAGCATCGTCATTACCAGGTATAACATAGTCAATACCATCTGGATTTCCATTAGTATCAACAAGTCCAACCATTGGTATGTTTAAAAGCCTACATTCGTTTACACAAATATGTTCAACATTAGGATCAACAACTATAACAAGTCCTGGAAGTTCTCTCATCTCTTTGATTCCACCAAGATTCTTTTCAAGTTTTTCTCTTTCTGCTTTTAAAAGAGTAACCTCTTTCTTAGGTAATAAATCAAATTCCCCTACTTTTTCCATTTGGTTTAACTTATTTAATCTTTCAATTCTTGATTTTATAGTTTTGAAATTTGTTAAGCATCCACCAAGCCAACGTGTGTTAATATAATACATTCCACATCTTTCAGCTTCCTCTTTAACAGCATCTTGTGCTTGTTTTTTTGTTCCTACAAAAAGAACTTTTTTACCTGCAGCAACGACATCGCGTACAAATTGATAAGCTTTATCTACTTGCTCAGATGTTTTTTCTAGATTGATGATATGAATATCGTTTCTTGCTGTAAAAATATATTTCTTCATCTTAGGGTTCCATTTTCTGGTTTGGTGACCAAAATGAACACCTGCCTCTAGAAGTTGTTTCATTGAAATAACTGACATTTTAATTCCTCCTTTTGTTTTTGTCCTTCCTTATAATTTTCAAGCTCCAAATTGCGACCTCAGGAAAAAACCTTTATCAAAATACATATATTGTTCTGATTATTTTGAATTTTAGGCAACTGCAACTGAATATTTTATAAGTGCTTATTGTCCAATGACTGTAGAAGTATAGCATAATCACATATATTAGTCAAGCAATACATTGGTTTTTATTTTAGTATTATTAATTTTTGTAGTAATTTAACATTACAATAATAAAAAATAAACACAATATTGTGTTTATTTAGTATTTTTTTTCTTTTTAGGTTTAAAAGCTGTAGCCCATAATGAAGGCAAAATGAATTGTGAATTATAAAAAGTAACAATAAATGAAATCATCAATCCCAAAGCAACTTCTCTTACACCTTCAACGGCTAGTGCAGAAAATACAACTGATATTAAAAGCAACAATACATAAACTATTAACTTTTTGACAGTCATTTCCTTTATTGTTAAATCTGCAATAGCAGAATTTTTCATTTTTTCATATTTCCCTGCTTTAAAATTTTCTTTTACTTTGTTGTAATAGAAAAATACATTAAATATGCTTATCATAAAAGTAGTTAATAAAACTATTCCCAAACTTAAGTTTATTGTTAATCTGCATATAGCAATAAGAGCTAAACTAACAAAAATGTCCAAAGCAACTTGAAGCAATGTAACAACTGCCGCAGATAAATTATAACGACTTGCAAGATAAACAATAGCAACAAGTAAACCAAATACAATAGCAGAGAGTAATCCAATTACCCAGTCAAATGAATACGTTGGCAAGTATTCATCAATTGTTGTAATTGCATTTTCATACCCATCATAACCAAATTCACTGACTAACTGTGAGTGTATTTTATTGTTTAATTCTACAGCATTATCCCCTTTATTTTGATATACAACTTCAACAGCTTGTCCTGCAGAAATTATATATTCATTTACAGTTATTGAAGTAGTTTTATATGAAATAATATCTAGCCCATTATCATTTAAAACTGTTTCAATCTTTGAGTATACTTCGTTATAATCGCTTGGATTATTTAAATCGTACCTAACAGCCTCTTGATTTTCAACAATACCATCATTGTTTACATATAATTTAAATGTATATCCACCACTAAAATCTATACCCAAATTAAAACCAATTGTACAAGCCAATACTATACCAACAATAAGTATAAGTAAAGGTGCAATTAAGTAATAGAGAAAATTTTTTGTTATACTAAATTTTGAATTCATAATCATTTTATCTAAAGATTTTTTTTCACTATTCATTGATGCCACCTCCTTCTGCAGAGTTAGCTTCTTCTTTTATTATTTCAACGCCATCATCTTTCAATTCTACTGTATTTTTATCTCTATAAAGATGCATTCTTTTTGCTTTTGTACTATTAATTGGAAGATAAATATTTACAAAATATCTTGTCATTACCAATGATGTAAACATAGATAACAATGTTCCAATCAATAAAGTTATTGCAAAACATTTAAGACTTACTGGTGCAAAAATCCAAATAAAAATACCGGTTAATAATGTTAGAAAATGACCATCTAAAATTATCCATAGAGATTTTTTAAAGCCACCCTTGCATGCAAGATGAATTTTTTTACCTATTGAATACTCTTCACGTATTTTTTCAAATATGATAATATTAGAAACTATAGCAATTACAAATCCTAAAAGAATTCCAAATACGCCTGATAAATTTAAAATTACAAGAGGAATTGCTTGAAGGAAGAAAATATATAAAATTAAAAAGAAAACCATTGATAATGCACCAAGCAATCCTAAATCACCATATCTAACAATTAAAAATACAAAAGATAAAACAATAACAATTAAACTTGCTATTCCAATAAATAATTGAGTATTTTCGCCTAAAGCAGGAGAAATATAACTACTTTCTACAAAATTTAATTTAACATCAAGAGATCCTGAAACAATTGAATAAGCAATTTCTTTTGCTTCAGTTGCATCAGACATAGTATAAGAGCCATTAGAACTTGCTGATAAGAACATTGTATTATCATTTACATTGTCTACACTTATTTCTGATAATAAGTTAGTGCTTTTTAATTCACCTAAATAAACATATATCGTTGAATTAGAAGTTTCTGATGCAAAATCTTTTAATTCTTGCAATTTAGTTAAGCCATTTGAAGTAAACTCAACAACAATGCCATGACTTGAATTTTCATAATCAACACTAGGATATGCTGTTGCAATATCACTACTATCAACAAAAACTCTTGGATCTGTAACCGTATCAGATAATTGTTGAACTGTCATTTTAATTTCTTTATAATCTTCAATGTATGAAAAAGTGCGATCCTCCTCTAAAGCACCAGCAACTTCTATTCTAACTTTATTATTCCCCTGTCTTATTACATTTAAATCATTGTAACCTTCAGTACTAAAAATTTTGTTAATTTTATCAATAGAATTATCAATTGCTTGATCTAAATTTGATGTTCCTCCATTTGGAAGAGTACAATCATAAATAGCAACAACCCCGCCATTAATATCCATTGATTTTTCAATTGAAGTCAAAAAACCATTATACCTATTTGTAGATGCTGGAACATTAAATGGTAAAACACATAATAAAACACCTAAAACAGCTATAATAAATAAGAAAACAAATTTTACGATAGAATTTTTCTTTAACATCTAAATCCTCATTAAATCTTTATTTTTAAAAAAAGTTAAATAAATAGCATTTATTTTAACATTTAATACTTTAATAATTGCCAAAAATAAAGCTATTTATAACCTTTTTAAGTACTACTTTCTTATTATAAAGAATTAAAAAGTAGATGTCAAACAAAATAAGGTTTTAATTGTTACTTTTTTTAATGTTAACACAAATAATTCCGCATATTGCACCAATAATAGAGCCAAATACCATATCTGTTAACAAGGTAACATCAAAAGAAAAACTTCCACTTAATATTGAAAAAACAAGAAAAGCAATCAATGTGTATATAAACCCAATCAACAGTCCACTAACTAGGCCTAATTCCTTAGATTTTTTAAGTCCTATAAACACTCCTAAAAATATACTAATTCCCTTTATAACCTGGTTTATTGGATTTATTACACTATCAGAAATATTAGTAAACTTTAACAAAAACGCAAAAACTAATACTAAAGTAAGTGAAATACATAAGGCAATCAAAGTACCCTTAAAGATATATCCAATAATCGGATGATTTTGTTTGTTTCCTGAGGATTTAATGTGTTCCTTTATTTTCATAACAACTCCTTTTTAATTATACTTAAATAGTAAATCTAAAAATAAGTTATGATGATAAAATAAAAAAAATAACTATCAATTAATGATAGTTATTTTAATTTTTATTTTTTCTTATTTTCTTTTTCTTTCGCCTTATTTGTTACATCAGAATCGTTTGTAGATTTTTCCCCTTCTGAATCATTAGTTTCAGAATTTTTATTTTCATCTTTAACGATCTCATCTTTATTTTCATCTTTTAAAGATTTTTCTGGTCCATTTGTACTTTTTTCTACAGGTTTTTCAGCTTCATCTTTAAAAATAGTATAAATGGCATATGCATCAACAGAAATATATCCTTTCTTTTTGTCAGTTCCTGTTTCTATAGTAACAATTTTCTTATCTCCATCAAGTTGTAAATCTACAATCGTGCCATAAACTCCACTTGTGGTGAGAACTTTATCTCCTCTTTTCAAAGAATTAGTTTGTTCTTGCATTCTTTGATTTTCTTTTTTATTTCTTGTTGAAATCATAATTGGATAAATGATTATAAGCAAAACTATGAAAACAATAAGAATTATTTGGGTTGCATCCATTTAATTAATCCTCCTAAATTCATAAAAACAAATTATCTTGTCTAAGACTAAGTCTATCATAATTTTATTTAATTTGCAAAACAAAATTAACTAAATTTTCTTTGTTTTTATTTCATTTTGAAGACGAATGATAAAATCTGACAAATTTAGACCAGATTTATTTTCGTATCCACGACCTCTAATTGAAATTGTATTAGTTTTTTCTTCTTCATCTCCTACAATAATTAAATAAGGAACTTTCATAGAAAGGGCTTCTCTTATTTTATATCCAATTTTTTCATTTCTTAAATCACTTTCAACTCTAAATCCCATATTAAATAATTGGTCTTTGATTGATTTTGCATATTCATTATTTCTTTCTGTTAAAGATAAAACCCTTACTTGTTCTGGAGCAAGCCAAAGAGGAAAAGCTCCTGCAAAGTTTTCAATAAGCATAGCCATGAATCTATCTAAAGAACCATATATAACCCTATGAATCATTATAGGTCTATGTTTTTCACCATCTTCACCGACATATTCAAGTTCAAATCTTTGTGGAAGTTGAAAATCAAGTTGAATAGTTCCACATTGCCAAGTTCTTCCTAAAGCATCCTTAAGGTGGAAGTCAATTTTTGGCCCATAGAATGCCCCATCTCCCTCATTAACAATATAGTCAATGTTCAATTCGTTTAAAGCATTTATAAGTCCGTTAGTTGCAAGTTCCCAATCTTCATCGCTTCCCATACTGTTTTCAGGGCGAGTAGAAAGTTCTACATGATATTCAAAACCAAAAATTTTATAAACTTTATCAATTAAAGAAATAACTCCCTTGATTTCATCTTTGATTTGATTTGGCATCATGAAAATATGTGCATCGTCTTGAGTAAAACTTCTAACACGTAAAAGCCCACCAAGTTCTCCTGATTTTTCATATCTATGAACTAAACCAAGTTCACCTAATCTTAAAGGTAAATCTCTATATGAATGTGGCTCATTTTTATAAACCAAAACACCACCTGGGCAGTTCATTGGCTTAATAGCATAAACATCATCATCTATTTCAGAAAGATACATATTTTCTTTATAATGATCCCAGTGACCAGAAATTTCCCAAAGATGCTTATTAAGCATAATTGGTGTCATAATTTCCTTATATCCAGCTTCCCTGTGAATTTCACGCCAAAAATCAATTAAAGCATTTCTAACAATCATTCCGTTTGGAAGATAGAAAGGAAAACCAGGGCCTTCTGGAGAAATCATAAACAATTTTAATTCTTTTCCAAGTTTCCTATTATCTCTTTTCTTTGCTTCTTCTAAAAGTGCAATATAATCAGCAAGTTCTTTCTTTGTTTTAAAAGCCCATACATAAACACGTTGTAACATTTTATTTTTTTCATTACCACGCCAATATGCACCATTTACACTATGAATTTTAAATCCATAATTTTGTAATTTTTTTGAACTTTCAACATGAGGACCTCTGCATAAATCAAAGAAATCATCTCCTGTGTAATATATTGATATTTCTTCGTTTTCAGGAAATTCATTAATCAATTCAACCTTATAAGGATTATCTTTGAACAATTCTAATGCTTCTTTTTTTGAAACAACCTTTTTAGTAAAATCTTCACCTTTGTTTAAGATTTCTTTCATTTTCTTTTCAATCTTATCATATTCATCAGAAGTAATTGAATGATCAAGGTCTATATCATAATAGAAACCATCTTCAATGGCTGGTCCTATAGTCAATTTAGTTTCTGGATATAGTTGCATTAAAGCCTTTGCTAAAATATGAGCTAATGAATGTCTTGCTTTTTCAAGTTCTTTATCTTCTATTTTTTTTATTTCCATTTTTTCCTCCTATAATGGGCAAATAAAAAACGCCCTTAAATCTAAGGACGATTTCAACAAAACCGCGGTTCCACCTTAATTGCATAAAGCCACTTAATTAAAACTTATCATCACAGCAGTGGTTTCGTTTACATTTTAGTTTAGATTTTTCACCAACCAATCCTTCTCTGTACACATCAAATGTAACTACTTGTCTGCTATTCCAAGTATCTACGCATAATATATCACTTTATTTGTTCTTTGTCAACAATAACAGTTAATTAAAATGAAATTTTTTTATATTTTGTAAAGATGAAGAATTTATAGTTACCCTTTCATCAAAAATTTTTTCTAATAAAGTTATCGCTTTGCTTGGCTCATTAAAATATAAGTTAATTTTTTGTGGAGATAAATCTATAACAGAAGAAACAATAACATCTTCTGTTATAAGAGTTTCGTTTGAAATTGCTTTATCTTCGGAGTATATTCTATAACCCCCATCTTCTTTAACAATACTTATTTCATCTTCATATATATCAATGTTATCTACTAAAAATTTCAATAAATCAACAAAACTATCTGATGATAGTAAATATTCTCTATTTTCATTTGATAAAGAGACAAGCTCAGACCATTTTTCCTGTAAAGACTTAAGTTTAAAATAATAAAACGACTCCAAAAAGATATCATTACTTAAATTTAGATTTTTCTTTACAATAAATTTATCAGTTTCCCTATCAAAATTTAATAAAGCTTTTTTAAAAGCATTCATTCCGATTTTATCATGTTCTGGAAGATAAAGATATCTATCTAGAAATTTCATTTTAAAATTATTACAAATGGTTTCAATTATACAGTTTGAAATCATTGATTGCATCTTTTCTATATATTGCTTCTTAACAGCTAATAATATACAAATATAACCATTTTCTTCATGAGAAGTTACAACTCCATCAATATCCTTAACAAACTTATTTAATGATAAAAAAATTTTATTTGCAATATCAAAATTTTCTGATTTTAAGTTGAGAGAAAATTCCCACATAAGCACTCCTTACAAGCATATTCTATGCAACGAAACAAAAAATACACTAATAAAATTAAATTTAAAGCAAATAATTTGACAAAAAATAAAAAAATAGTGATAATACTATATATAAATAATATAGAGGTTAAATATGAAAAAGTCTGTTAAAATTTTTTTAATACTATTATGTTTATGTCCTATTTTGCTTCTTACTGCTTGCACATCACCTGCAACATATCTTATTACTGCAGTTCCAAGTGATTCTAGTTTAGGTGTTATTCAAGGTGCTTATAATAATGAACAATTATCAGAAGGAACAAATATTACACTAATTGCAACTGAAAAACAAGAGACAGCTTTAACAAGCCCATTCATATGTTGGGTAAAAGATTATAAAACAGTTGTTTCAACTGAAAAAGAATTATCTTTGACATATAGTCAATCTACCGCAGGAAATTACACTGCAGTATTTAATGAAACTTCTCAAAATAAAATGATGTTTGCTTCAATTAATAAAATTAACTGTTCAGTTGAAGGATATTCAACTATAAATTACACTATAAAATATGCAAGAGTTAATAGTGGCAGCAGCGATTTTATTGAATTGGAAAATGGTTCTTATACTAACGGACAAGAATACAACACAAACAATACGTCTTTAATTTACTTTGGAAATGCTGGCGCAAACTATGAATATAAAATTCAAATAGATTTCGTTTTTGTAACTGCTACAGGTGGAGAAACTTCTTATAGTGTTTCATTTACAGATTTAGTAAACAAAGAATCTTTTGATAATAGTGGCAAAACTGAATTAACTGAACAAATTGAAATATTAGATTCTTCAGTTACATTAACATTTCAAAAATTAAATTCTACAATGTTTTAAAAATATAAAAATAAAAGAAGAGAGATTCTCTTCTTTTATTTTAGTTGAAAACTATTATTTACAATTTTTTGTAGAACTATTGCTTTTAGAACTGCAGCCTTTAGCTTCATTTGATGCTTCTACAGATTTAGAAGCCTTAGACATTTTGCCTTTCTTCGCATTTTGTCCCATTTTGGAATTCTTACCAAACATAGTTTTCACCTCCCATAACCAAGGTTTTCACCTTGTAATATCATTATGGCTAGATATATATTTTTTATACATAATAAATAAATTTTCAACTAAAAATTATACATAAAACACATTCATCTTATTAATTTTATTAAAGGAAAGTTATTGTATTATATTTTAAATAAAAAAGGCATTTTAATGCAAATGCCCTTTTTATTATATTTAATAGTATTAAATGATTATTTTGTGCCCTTAGTTCCTGCAGCTTTTCCTGCAGCTTTTCCAGAAGTCTTTGCAGTTGAAGTCTTTTTTGCAGCAGTCTTCTTTTCTTTTTCTTCTTTTTGAGCTTCTTCAAGAAGATCATAATACTTATCAAAAACTGCAATAGCAACTTCTTCATCTTCTTCTATTCTGATAACTGTATTTCCATTTTCATCAGTATCAACTAAGAATACAATTGCTTCATCATCAGCAACGCCTTCAATTTTATCTAAAGGTTTTAATACGCAATATAATTTTTTCTCTTTTCTAACTTCATAAGGAATAACAGCAACTTGTTCAAATGTCATTTGCTTACCATTTTCATCCATGAGAACAATTGGATCTTTGTTGTCTGGATCAAATAAAACATCAAGCAAATCAATAGGTTGTAATTCCTCTCTTTCATTTTTTACTTCTTTTTCTTCCATAATATTCCCCTTTTATAAACTATTAATGTAAGTCTGCAAAATAATTTGTGCAGCAATTTTATCAATGAGTTCCTTTCGCTTTTCCCTTCTAACTCCGTTAGAAATTAAAATTTCTTCTGCTTCAGCCGAGGTTAAGCGCTCATCAATATAATGAACTTTCACATTTGAGAGTTTTTCTAGTTTTTCACCAAATTGACGATGAATTGCAGCCCTTTCTCCTTCTGTTCCATCCATGTTAATTGGAAGACCCATTGCGACATCATCAACATCATAATCTTTTATGATTTTATCTAGATGTTTTAAAGCATCTTCTTCACCAACATTTTTATAAACTTCAAAAGGACTTGAGATAATACACAAGGAATCAGTCAAAGCAATTCCTATTCTTTTATCTCCATAATCAACTCCCATTTTTCTATGCTTTTGCATTACATCTCCAAATAAAGTATATATCAATCAAATTTTTAAGTCAATTATTTTGCTGACAAGACAAAACTTTTTTCAATTTAATCAATAAATTTTAATATATCCATAATATTTTTACAATTTTCAATACAATGGTTCCACTTTACAGTATTTTTAAAATCCGCATCGTCTGGATTTATACAAATAGTTTTAACGCCAGTTTTATATACGTCTTCATCATTTGAGCCATTTCCAACAAAAACAATTTCATCACTTTTAAGATTAAGTTTTTCCATAATTTTAAAAATGAAAAGGCTTTTATTTTCCACACTATTATCAACAAAATCAATATTTGTCAATTCTTTATTTTCATTAAATATCAACTTATCTGCTTCTATCTTTTTTATATAAGGCATATATTCTAACAAACTAAATTCAATTATGTTTTTTATTCCACCAGAGAGAATATAAACATCAACAGAATTATTTTTAAAGAATTTTAACAACTCACCTAAACCACTTATTAATATAGTTTCATTAGATATATCTTTTAGCATTATTTCTGAAACTTTTTCTCTTTTATAAATATCTAATACCAAATTTGTCCATTCTCTATAAGTTATTTCCCCGCTGCTATATAGTTTATAAAGTTTTTCATCTTCTTCCTGGCAACCTATTCTATCCCATACTCTAGCCCAACTATTAGGCAATTTACTTGGTTTGCTGAGAGTTCCATCAAAATCAAAAACTACAACTTTTGTATTCATAATATCTCCTATTTACATTCAAAAAGACTTTCTCCAACACCAATTGAAACAATAAGTGGAACTTTTAATGTGACAACATTTTCCATTTCTCTTTTTAATATTTTTTTAACTTTTTCTTCTTCCCCTGGGAAAGTATCTATTATCAATTCATCATGGATTTGTAATATTAATTGACTCTTTAAATCTTCTTTCTTTAAGGCATTGAATACTTTAATCATAGCAAGTTTAATTATATCTGATGCAGTTCCCTGAAGAGGCATATTCATCGCAACTCTTTCTCCAAAGGTTCTAATATTATATTTTGATGAAGATATCTCTGGAATTTTTCTTATTCTCCCAAATTTTGTTATTGCAAAGCCATTTTCTTTCGCAAAAGAAATATTATTATCCATAAACTCTTTAACTTTTGGATATCTTAAAAAATAAGAATTTATATAGTCTTTTGCTTTTGCCCTAGAGCTCTTAATATTTTGAGATAGACCATAATCACTTATTCCGTATATTATTCCAAAATTGACTGCTTTTGCATCTCTTCTTTGTGCAGGTGTAACATCATTTAAATCAACACCAAATATATGAGATGCTGTAATTTTATGGATATCTTCACCTTGTTTATATGATTCAATAAGTTTTTCTTCGCCTGACATATCTGCAAGGAGTCTTAATTCTATTTGGTTGTAATCAGCAGAGATTATTTTCCCATCCTTAAACTTTGAAACAAATATTTTTCTTAGGTTTTTTCCTTCATCATCACGTGTTGGAATATTTTGTAAATTAGGTTCACTACTAGAAAGCCTGCCAGTGCTTGTTAAAGTCTGATTAAATGTAGTATGAATAATATTCCCCTGAGTTTCACACAAATTTTTATAGACCTCTAAATATGTGTTTTTTAATTTGTTATATTTTCTATAAGTTAAAATGTTGTTTACAATTGGAATATATCTCAATTCATCAAGAACATCTGCGCTTGTAGATTGTTTTTTATTATTGTAAGTTTTAATTCCTAATTTTTCAAATAATATATTTGCAACTTGTTTGGGAGAATTTATATTAAATTCTTCATCAGCTTCTATATATATTTCTTTCGTTAAATCATTAATTTTATTATTGAATTCTTCTAGTAATAGATCCAATCTTTCTTCGTTTATTTTAAAACCATTTTCTTCCATTTCAAACAAAATATTAATAAGTGGTTTTTCTATATTCTCATAAACAAAACTCAATTTATTATCACGTATTTCCTTATTATACTTTTCCATCAATTCGTAGTATTCAGAAAGATTTATCTCATGTTTTACTATTTTATTTCCTGCTTCAATTAAATAATTTGCAACATCCAAATCATAAAAATTATTTAATTTAATATTAAATTTTTTCAAAATATGCAAATCGTCTTTTGCATTTTCTGTAATTTTTAATATTTCATTATCTTCAAATATATTTTTTAAAGCTAAACATACATCTTCAAGTGATATTGGACTTTTAAACATGTCATAATTTTGTTCTAAATAAAAAACATGGTTATTGATATAAAATTTCATATTTTTTAGATTATAACTTAAATAAGTTGGTTTTAAATTTTTAATTTGACTTATCCAATTCTCATCAATTTGTTTTTCTTCTATTTTTTCTTTTTTAACATCATTGATATTTAAATTTTCAAATAAATTAGGATTTTTTATCAAAGAAGTAAAATCCCAATTTTTAAAAAATTCAAAAGTATCTTTATCAAATGGAAACTTAATCATACATTCATCAATATTAAAGTCTATTTTACAGTCTCTTTTTATTGTAGCAAGTTGTTTTGAAAGAAAAGCCATATCTTTATCTTCTTCTAGTTTCTCTCTAAGTTTTCCTTTAATATTTTGTAAATTTTGATAAACATTTTCAATGTTATCATATTGATTCAATAGTGTTAAAGCTGTTTTTTCACCGACCCCTTTAACACCTGGGATATTATCAGAACTATCTCCCATTAATGCTTTTAAATCAATAATCTGCTCAGGTCTTATTCCAAACAAATGAGAAATATTTTCATTATTAACTTTTTCTATTTCACTTACACCCTTTTTTGTAAGCCACACCTCAGTATTGTTGTCAATTAACTGAAGCAAATCTCTGTCTCCTGATAGTACGATTTTAAATCCATTATATATTTTAGATGCAGTTCCTATTATATCATCAGCTTCTATTCCAGCAGATTCAATTACCTTTATTTTCATTGAGGAAAGCATATCTTTAATGATTGGAAATTGCAATATGAGCTCCTCAGGAGTTGGTTTTCTTTGCATTTTATACTCGCTATACAACTCATTTCTAAAGGTTTTTCTCGCATGATCAAATGCTATTAGAATGTGCGTAGGTTTTTCCTGTTGAATAATTTTTATTAAAATATTCGCAAATCCAAAAACTGCACCAGAAGGTTTTCCTTCATGATTAGATAAAAAAGGAAGAGCATAAAATGCTCTATTCGCTATGCTATTCCCATCTACAATTAAAAATTTATCCATTTTATTACCTTTTTTATTAGGAATTGATTTATTTATTGAATAATCTTAAAAATGCTTCTGTGCTTTCATTTTCATTTGTTAAACCAAAAAGACCTCTAAAAGAATCTGGGAGTGCTATTGTTAAAATTAAAACAACTACTGCTATAACTAATAAAATAAAGAATACAGTTTTTAAAGGACTTCCAAAAAAGTTTATTGCAGCATAAGCTAATGAAATAGCAAGACCTCCATAAATGGCAACATAATTTAATGCTTGTGCTATATTCTCAAGCCCAATAATATTAACATAACATAGAAAGCCAATATAAATGATTGTCAATACAGCTAAAATAAAATATAGAATTGATTTCATATTTCCTCCATATTTATTGTATCATATAATCAAAAAACATACAATATTTATAATAAAAATTATTTATTATCATCATTTTCTGTTAATTGAGAATCTAATCCACCTTCAAATGATATCATCTTTTCTTTTTTCTGTTTTGATTTTTTTATTTTATCATCATATTTTTGCTTATTCTTTAAAGGCTTGATTTTTTTATTTTTCTTTTCTTCTTGTTTTTTGATTTTTTTAGCTTCCTTTTTCTTTATTTTATTTTCTTTTTTAGCCTTCTTTTTAATAAGTTTCTTAGGAATTGAACCATCATCAGGCATATTTTCTTTAAGATTATCAGGATTAGCCAATAAATCTTTACATAACTTTAAACTTTTTCCCATATAAAGTCCATCTGCAACTCTTTCATCCAAAGACATACCAAGATTTAAAAATTTACCTAATTTTAACTCTTTATTATTTTCAACAAAAGGTTCAACCCTTTCTTTTCCCATTGATACAAACATTGATGTTGTTCCAAAATTATATAAATGGTGATAAATATGCCCTAACTTTATTGATTTTAAATTTGTAAGAAAACAACTTGTATGAAAAGGACTTGCTTTAATTAATGATTTTGGAAGCATTCCATGTTTGTCAGCCCAATTAAAAAATTTCATTGCCCATCTGAATAAAAAATCTGGAAGCATTGTAAATTTTTTAGCTACTTTTGTAGTCCCATGAACAGTCCCCTCTTTTAAATTATTTGCTATTTCATCGTCAACAATTTTTTTGATTTCTGCCAAACTTTCTCTACCGGTAAAATAAAACTTCAATGTTACCTGTTCGCCTTCGTCCTCAAGCTTCTTTTTTATATCCATTGACACGCTTATGTAATTTCTTTGATAAATTGATCCACGCATTATAAATCTATTGAGTTTTTTACGGGTATATAAAACTCTTACTATTGTGGCAATAACTAGATGCATGTAACTATATGAATTTCCATTTCTTCTTTCTCTTGAAATAAATTCATCCATTTTATCACATGGAATTTTAACAGTAACGTAATTAACAGCATCAATCCTTTGTGGCATAAAAAATGGTTCTGCTTTATCAATTATATTCATTCCCTTTACTTTTTTACCATCATTACGATGTCCAAACATTTTATACATCTCCTCTAAACTTTTTTCTTACAATATTTTTTTCTTTACCATTTTTACTTGGCACATAGTATACTCTATCTTTTAGTGAATCAGGCATATATTGCTGTTTTACATAACCGCCATAATCATGTGGATACTTATAAGTTCCATGACCATCACTATTAGTACTTGGGTGATTTTTTAAATGATTTGGAACTTTATTGTCAGTAAATTTAACAGCATCTTCAGAAGCCATATTTAATGCTTTTATTACAGAATTTGATTTCTCTGCCTCACATACATATATTATTGCATGCGTTAAAGGAATTAATCCCTCGGGAATTCCCATTTTTTCTAAAGCATACATTGCACTGGTAGATAACAATAAAGCATTTGAGTCTGCCATACCAACGTCCTCAGAAGAATGTGCAACAAGTCTTCTTGCTATTATCATTGGATCGCAACCTGCCTTTATAAGACGTTGACTATAATACAAAGCCGCTTCAACGTCACAACCTCTTAAGCTTTTGCAAAATGCAGATAAAAAATCATAATACATGTTTTCATCCATTGATAGAGCCTTACGATCTGTTGATTGTTCTGCAATTTTTTTATCAATATATATTTTTTTGTCTCTTGACATAGGTGTTGTCATAACAGCCAATTCTAACGAATTCAAAGCATTTCTCAGATCTCCACCACAAGCATAAGCAATATAATCAAGTGCTTCTTCTTCATATTCAATAGGTAAGTTCCCTAATCCGTTTTCTTTATCTTTTAAAGATTTAATTAAAGCCACCTTTATATCTTTTGATGATAAAGATTTAAACTCAAAAATTCTGCGCCTAGAAACAATAGCCCTAGTCATTGATGTATATGGATTCTCTGTTGTTGTTCCAATGAAAAATATTGAACCATCCTCAATAGCCTCTAAAACGCAGTCTGATTGAGCCTTATTCCATCTATGACATTCATCTAAAATCAAAAATGTATCTGTTCCAAACATTGCTTTATCTTGTCTAGCTCTTTCAATAACTTGCTTAGCATCACTAACACCACTTGTAACAGCATTCAATTTTACATAGTTTGCTTTTAATGTATTCGCAATTATATTTGCCAAAGTTGTTTTACCTGTTCCAGGCGGACCATAAAAAATACAACTGCCTAACGTACCATATTTTATGGCTCTATAAAGCAATGTATTTTCTCCAACAATATGTTGCTGTCCTACAAAATCTTCAAATTTTTTTGGACGCATTTTTTCAGCTAAAGGAACTCTTTTATTATCCATAACTAGTCATATTTTACACTACTAGTCAGCAAATGACAAGTAAATTTCGTTATTTTGGTTAAATATTTCATTTGTTAGCAATGTATAATTAAAATATTTAACATTATCAGCATACAAGTAACAAGAATTATTATGGACAATAAAAACCCTTTTCCACCCGAAATCTCGGAAGAATTTGACTTCTTTTAATCCTTTAACTTCTTTATTAATTTGTTCTCCCACATCAGATTTTATAACAATTTTTTTTCGCAACTTTAGCCATTCATTTTCACTTTCCTCATCTATATCAAAATTTTGCCATTTTTCCCATATTTTTCGGGGCAAATAGAGATTAAAAAACGCATCATTATTTTTATTATGAGAAACTACTTTTATATCAAAAATTTCATTCATTTTTTGTTGAGATAAATCAAAAAAATAATCTATGTCTTTAGGACTAAAAAGGCAATATTTTTTATCTCCATAATTGCAATAATACCTTTGAGTTTGTTGTGGGAAAAGTTGAATTTCAGAATTCATATGAATGCATGAAAATGTACAACAATCAATTCCATTCATATTTGAAAAATACATTTTAGCATCTTTAAAATAATAATTAAAATATGCTTTTTCAAGTGTTGTAAGATTTTCTATTGACACACAATCTCTATTTTTTTTAAAGAAATAATACCCTCTAGGCAACGGAATGTTAATTTCAAAATTAATTTTTTTAACCTCACGTTTTGTGTTTATAAAGTTAACACTATAATTTTTACCATTTAATAAAAAGCATTTTATCTCAATAATTACCCCGTCAATCATTATTTTTTTATAATTATAATAAGGATAATAATCTAACTCTACTTTTTTGTTGTTTATCTTTAAATATTCACCTTCTAAATTGTTTTTATAGTCTGAGTGAGCAATATAATTTATATTCAAAGCATCTAAATTATAAAATAAGTTAGAACCTATTTCATCTTCATTAAATTGATAAGTATCTTTTAATTTTTTATATTTTTTAAAAGAGATTTTAGGTTGTTTAAATAAAATCAAGTTAAAATCAATTACTCTTTTTGCCTGTAAAAATGCTTTATAGTAAATATTATCAAGTTCTTTATTAAAAATAAAAATAGGTAAAGATACATTAATTCCAACTGCTTCTAACAATGAATAATCTATGTTATCATTGTTAAGGTTTGGAGAATGATACTTAACTTTATTTATGATTAATTCTTTTAGTTTTTCAATATATTCTTTTTTATTCATACACCATTTATTGACATTTTTTATAAATTAAAACCTACTAATAGCTAAAATTAAAAAAATTTTACATTTTACATATAATCAAAAAATAAAAAAACCAGCTATAAAGCTGGTTAGTTATGCTATAAGCCGAGTTCTGTATTTGACAATCATCTATCTAGACCTATTGTTGCCAACAGGTTCAAGCGGTTCTCAAGAGCGTGAGAGAACAAGCACTATTGCTCTTTAGACCTTGCATCAGGTGGGGTTTACAGAGCCTCAATTATTTCTAACTGAGCGGTAGTCTCTTACACTACCTTTCCATCCTTGCCTATTACTAGGCGGTTTATTTCTGTTGCACTATCCCTAGAGTCGCCTCCGCTGGCCGTTAACCAGCACCCAGTTCTCTTGATGCTCGGACTTTCCTCATTTTCACAAATGCGATTGTCTGCATAACTATTATAAGTTTACATCATTATTATTAAAATGTCAATTTTATTAACAATATAAAAAAGGCAATCTTTAATCAACTCACAGTAAATAAAGTTTTAACTTTCCCATTTTTTCTATCAGGATAAAATGCCTTTATAATACCATCTTGGGATATTTTTATGGCTACACCATATTTTGATAATGTTGTTGCTGCGGCAAGACGACCACCACCCTCACTTCCTGCTTCAATTTTAAGTATGGCACCAACAGCAATAATTGTTCCATCACTATCTATTACAACTGCACCATCCATACTTACTAATTCTTGTCTTAATTTTCTGCTTAACTCATGAAATGGTCTATTGTTTATTATTTTTCTTATACATTGTGCCTTAACGCATTTTTGTTCATTAAGAAATGTTAAATAAGGAACATTATACATTGCTTCAACCGTTGACAAATTTTGAAGATTATAGAGTTTTCCTGCATTTTCAAGCTCTTGCTGTTTTTTTATTTCAAAGTAGCGTTCATCAACAATATCACGTGCATTTATATGTACAAGTGCATTTTCAGCACTATCTTTATTAAGATAAACAATACAACCTCCACAATAGGCAAATGATGCATCTAAAGCCGTATAATAAATAGAACGTCTTATATCCTTCAATGAATAATTACCACGATAAGATAATAATTGAATAACTTCCTCATGAGAATAAATGTTCCAACTACCTGAACGTTTTGCAAATAGTAAATTACGATTTTTAAAAATTAAAAAATCTCCATTTTCAGTAAGAACAATACCTATTCTTTTTTCATTGCAGTATCTTGCAATCATTTCATATTCATATGGAGAAATACTTGGAACTTTTTTTACTTTGTTCATTTGAACATAACCCAACAAATTCCCTTTTTTGTCAAATTCAACATAAGAATCAACTCCATCTGACAACAAAGCAAAAAAATCCTTATTCATAATATCTGTATAATTTAAAACTTCTTTTTGCTCACTATTGTCAACGCCTAAATTTATTATAATACCAATAGCAACTTTGTTTCCTTCGTATGTTCTTGCACCCCATTTTTCAAGTTCGTTGATTATACCAAACATGCTATTTACAGAATCTACATCACATATACTAGAACAAATTGATTTTTCAATAGCATTTTCTTGCAAAACTGCCATATAACTATCATCTTCAACTCCTAAAGCTGAAATTTTATCTATTTCAGACATAATAGCCTTAAGCAAATTAACTTCAAATGCTTGAAATGGTTGACCTCTTTTCAAAATCAATCTATACTCATCTAACTTTGATGGCTTTATAAGTAAAGTATTTCTTTTACCATAAGCAACTTCACTATCTCTAGAAGAAGACTCTTCTTCTCCGTCTATAAATGAACCAGTAAATAGAGGTAAAATTAATTTATCAACAACCTTATAGAACTCTTGTTTTTCCATAAACACCTCTAACAATATTTAAACATTATAAAATGTAAAATTAATTAAAAAATCATACTAAAATATTGGGCTAAGTTAAAAAAAATAAATTTTATTACCCAACAATTATAGTATATAATTATTTTTTTTAATAAACAAGAGTTTTTTTCATTTTTGCAATATTTTTATTTAATATTTTTCATCAACATTATCATCTTCATGCTTTACAAGATTTTTTTGTAAAGTTTTTAATACTTTGGATTCAATTCTTGATATATATGATCTTGAAATATTAAAAATATCAGCGACCTCTTTTTGTGTCTTTAGTTCATATCCACAAATACCATATCTATATTTAATTATTTCTTGTTCCATAGGTGTTAAATATTTTTCCATAGCATTCAAAACATCTTGCATTAAACAACCCGTCTCTACTTGATGAAAGACATCTTCTTCACTTTCTGCAGGTATCAAATTTGCAAGTTCCATTTCGTCACTATCTGCCTTAGGAGAAAGAACTGTATTTAATGAAATTGTATCTTTATATTTTTTATTTGCTCTGATAAGCATCAAAATTTCATTTTCAATACATCTAGATGCATAGGTAGAGAGAAGAACTCCTTTTCGTCCATCAAAACTATCAACAGCTTTTATAAGTCCTATTGTTCCAGCAGAAATTAGATCATCTGCCTCCAAAGAATTATTATATTTTTTTACTATATGTGCAACAAGCCTCAAATTATGGTTAATTAGAACTTCTCTTGCCTCTTTATCTCCTTGTGAAAGCTTTTCAATCCATTTAATTTCTTCTTCTTTTGTTAGAGGTTTTGGAAAGCCCTGTATTGTGCTCACAAAAGAAGTAAAGCAACAAATTCTTCCAATGAATTTTGCAAAACTTTCATAAATCATATACACCACCTTTTGAGAGAATACTCAATAGTAATGATATATGAATCTTTTTGTCGAATTTTGCTTGTCTAAACAATTTTTGTTAAATAAAAAAAATCGGATTATTCCGATTTTTCATTATTCTTTTTCAGGATTATTTAATTCTTTTTCAAATTGTTCATTTTCTTTTTCAATTTGTTTTAAAAACTCTTTTTGATCTGGTCTCATTTTGTTTTTAAAAATTTCTTCATAAAACTCTGGCCCTCTTTTACAAAAGTTAGCAACAATACTCATGACTAAACTATATGATGCACCAGAATGATTCATGCTGGAAAGAATTTTATTTGCATCTTCTAAACTTCCATTCTCATTTAAACATTCCATAATATCTAAAGCATTATTTAATTCTGCACCATTATATATATCTTTTGCTCTAGAATTAACACAAATTTCCCAATCTTCGGCTCTTTGAGGATATATTAATTTCAATCCTCTTTCAATCCATTTTGGAATATTTACTTTTCTTTGTTCTTGTTCTTTTTCTCTACGCTTTTTAAATTCTTCCATGTACTTTTTTTCTTGTTCGTCAAATTCTTTTTTATTCATACCAACAATTTTTACATAACAAGAATCTTCATCATCTAACAATGAATACAATTTGTTTCCATTAAAATTTAAATAGATATTTTCGCCACGCTTCTTTGCGTTAGCTAAATATTTTATTGCATCATCCAATTTATGTACATAAGTTTTATCTTCTTTTGCCGTTTCTTTTATAAAATCAGTTTTTTCCATATCTTACTCTCCCTTCTTTTAGTCTTATTATAGCACATCCTATATAATTGTCAATATTAACCTTTAAGACCTTTAGCTTGACGAGGCATATTTTCAACAACAACATCATAAATTTCACCTAAAGATGCACAATATTCAAGAACTTTCCAAGGTGTATCAGTATGAAAATGTAACTTTAAAAGTTCGTCATCACCAACAACTAAAAGACAATCTCCTTCAATATTTTTGGTGATATAATCTTTCACTTTATCATCTGAAAGATTTTTCCCTTCAAGCAATAACTGTGTATCAAATGTATAATTAATTTCTTCAAAATCTTCGTCCATTTTTCACTCCTTAAAATAAATTATCAACAAAATCATTATAATCAAATTTTTCTAAATCGTCAACACTTTCGCCGACACCAACAAAAACAACTGGTAAATGGTATTCTTTTTCAATAGAAACAACAACCCCACCTTTAGCAGTCCCATCAAGTTTTGTCAAAATAATTCCATCAATTTTAACAAAATCATTAAATGCATTAATTTGATTTAGTGCGTTTTGACCTGTTGTTGCGTCTAAAACAATAAAAGTATACTTATTTGCTTCTGGATATTCACGGTTTATAACCCTATCAATTTTTTTTAACTCTTCCATTAAATTTGTTTTTGTGTGAAGTCTTCCCGCTGTATCAACCAATAAAACATCAGTTCCTTTAGCTTTTGCACTAGAAATACCATCAAACACAACTGCTGCCGCATCTGCACCTTCTGCATGCTTTATTATTCTTGTTTTTGTTCTTTCTGCCCATTCATTTAATTGACTTGATGCCGCAGCTCTAAATGTATCACCAGCAACTAAAGTAACATCTTTTTTTAAATTTTTGAAATATTTAGATAATTTTCCAAGTGTTGTAGTTTTTCCAACACCATTAACACCAATGATTGTTATAATTGCTGGATACTTAATTTCAATTTGTTCAACAGAAGAAAATTCTTCACGCAAAATTTCTTTTAATTCCTTTTTAACATCTTCAGAAGTCCTTAATTTATTCTTCCTTGCTCGTATTCGTAAATTATCAACGATTTCCATACTGGTTCTAACACCAATATCACAAGAAATTAAAACATCTGTAAGGTCATCATAAAATTCATCATCAAGTTCTCCATGGCTTAACATTGCATCAATTTTTCTTGCAATATTTTCTCTTGTCTTTTTAAGAGCATTACCTATTTTTTTAAAGATTCCCATTATGCACCCTCCTGAGCATGTTTAATAGCATCTGATAACAATACTGAAACAATTTTTGATACACCTTTTTCTTCCATTGTAACCCCAAACAAAGCATTGGCATATTCCATAGTTGGCTTTTTGTGAGTAATAAGAATAAATTGTGTTTCACTAGACAATTTCTTTAAGTATTTATCAACTATTTCAACGTTTGAATCATCAAGAGCTGCCTCTACCTCATCAAACAAGCAGAATGGAAGAGGTTTAATTCTTAAAATAGCGAAAATCACAGCCATTGCTGTTAAAGATTTTTCTCCGCCTGATAATAATGTCATGTTTTGAATTTTCTTACCTGGTGGCTGAGCAAATATTTCTACTCCTGATTCAAGAGGATCGTTTTCATCAGCTAAGGCAAGCTTAGCAGTTCCACCACCAAAAAGTTCTTTAAATGTCAATTTAAAGCTTTCATTAATTTTAAAAAGTTCATTGTTAAACTTTTCAATCATAATTGTTGAAAGGTCTTTAATAATTTTATTTAAATCATCCTGTGCTTTTTCAAGATCTTGAGCCTGTCCATTTAAGTCGTCATATCTATCAAGCAAAGCCTTACAATCTTCAATAGCATTAACATTTACATAACCTAAAGCATTTATTTCTTTCTTTAATTTTACTATTTCAGGCATAGCAACACTAATATCAAAATCTTGACGTCTTAAGTCTAGACATGTTGTATATGATAAAGAATATTCCTCATAAATACGTTCTTGCATTTGTTCAAGTTCTGTATCAACTTTAGATAAATTCATTTCTTCTCTAAACTTTTTATCTCGTAAAGAAGAGAGCTCTGACATAAGTGAAGCTTTTTGTCCGTCAATCTCTTTGATTTTATCAGAAAGGTTTTGTTTTTCACTTTCAACATTTTGACGTTGATTAACATATCCTTCTAATTCTATTTTCTTTTCAGAAGAAGGTGCTGAAGCTAATTTTTGTTTAATCATATTTTCACATGATTGAATAAATTCCTCATTTTTGGTAATTTGTTCAGACAAAGATATGACTAATGTTTTTTGTTTTCCTATATCATTTTCAATACGATGCAAATCATCTTGAACAGATGATAACTTCGTTTTTGTTTGAGCAATTTCAACCTTTACAGAAAGAATATTGTTGTTAATTTCATCTCTCTTTACTCTAAGTTTTTCAAATTTTTCTTTTTTCTCTTTAATAAGTTCATCCGCATCTACTTTGTTTCCTGATAATGCACTTTCTATTTTCTCAGAACGAGAAAGTTCATCATCTATCAATTTTAATTTATTAGTTACTGTTGTAGATTCCATTTCTGAAACTTTTAAATTATCTGCTGTTTCTAGAATGATTGCATTAAACTTATTTAATTTTTCTTTTTCTGAAGCAACAACTATTTCTAAATTATTTTTTTCTTCAGTTAAAAGTGAAATTTCTTTTTTTGAATTTTCTAAGAAAATATTTTTCTCTTTTAGTTCAGTTTCTATACTTTCTCTTCTTTCGTTTAAACGAATTATTTCTTTTCCAAGAGTTTCTATTTCACGTTCCCTTCCAATTAAATTAGAAGATTCAGCTTTTTTACTTCCTCCTGTTAAAGATCCTTGTGGATTAACAATATCACCATCTATAGTAACTATTCTAAACGAATAGCCACAAGATTTAGCTAGATTAACAGCAGTAAATAAAGTGTCTACTATAACAGTACTCCCTAAAAGATTGCTAATAACATTATCTATTTTCTTATCATAACTAATTAAATCACTAGCAATTCCAAAACAACCCGCCTTGCCTGATATAAGCCTTTTATCTAAATCTCTTCTTTTCATTGATGTGATAGGAAGAAATGTTGCCCTACCAAATGAGTTGTCCTTCAAAAATTTAATTAAATCTTTGGCACCATCTTCATCAAATGTAACTACGTTTTGAACAGCTCCACCTAAAGCAACTTCAATTGCAGTTTCAAATTTTTCAGGAACTTTTATAAGAGAAGCAACAACACCAACAATATTCTTTTTTAATTGTGAATTTTTTTCACTTTCTCTTAATAATTTTTTTATGGCATAAGAATAACCATCATATTCATTTTGCAAATCAGTCAAAAGTTTTTTTCTATTTTCATAAACCTTTATTTGTGTATTGATATTTGCTTTCTCATTTTCTAATGATTTAAGGTTTTGCTCATTTAAATAATTACTGCTTACTAATTTTTCTAATTTGGTTTTAATTTCTGTAAGTTTGTTATCTTTCTCTTCAATTAAAGTTTTGCTATCAGCATATAACTTTTCATTCTCAAGTTTTTTATCTTCCAATGCTTTCATATCATTTTTTAAATTATTTAAGTTATTGGAAAGAATATCTTTTTCAGCCATTAACCTTGACACTGAACTTTTTATATCGCTTAATGAACCTAAAGTTTCAATAATTTTTTGCTGACTTTGTCCTGCCTCATCTTCACTCAAAGTCAATTCATCTGCAATTTCTAAATATTGTTGAGATAATTCCTCAAAAGATTTTTCAAGACTTTCAAGGTCTGATTTCAATTCATTTAATTCTGCTAATTTCTTTTGTTTTTCTTCTTCTCCTATTTCAATTGCTGTTTCACAATTTGATTTATCAAGATTTAATCTATCATTTTCTTTTAAAGTAAAATTAACCCTTTCTCTTGCAAGTTTTGTTTCACTCTCTTGTTTTTCAAGGCCAATCGTTAATTCTAATATTTTATCATTTAAAGAAGCAAGCATCTTATCAAAATTAGTCAGATCAAACATGCTTTTATCATACTCGCTATTTGCTTTATCTAAATCACTTTGACGCAAGTCAATTTGTTTATTTAAGGCATCAAGTTTTAAATTAATTTTTTCTTTAACATCATTAGCATTTTCGTATTGATATATGTAGGCATTGACTTCTAAATCTTTTAATTTTCCTTTATATTCAAGGTATTTTTTAGCATTTTCAGCTTGTTTTTTTAAAGGCCCCATTTGTCTTTCAATTTCAGACAAAATATCTTTTACACGAGTTAAATTATCATTTGTTCTTTCAAGTTTTCTTTCTGCTTCCTTCTTATCATTTTTATATTTAGAAATTCCAGCAGCATCTTCAAACATAGTTCTTCTACTCTCTGGTTTGGCATCAACCAACTCAGTAACTTTTCCTTGACTTACAACAGAATATCCATTTTTCCCTAAGCCACTATTATAAAGCAAATTTGTAATATCTCTTAAGTGACAGGTATTTCTATTAATAAGATATTCACTTTCTCCAGAGCGATAAAGTTTTCTAGTGATCGCTAACTCGTCATAATCAAAGTTAAAAAATCTTGTAGAGTTATCAAAAGTTAATGTAACTTCACAATAAGATAAACTTTTTCTTTTCTCAGTCCCATTAAAAATTACATCTTGCATACTATCACCACGCAAGGTTTTAGGACTTTGCTCTCCCAATACCCAACGAATAGCATCAGATACATTACTCTTTCCACAACCATTAGGTCCTACTATTGCTGTAAAGTTATCATTAAATTCTATAACTGTTCTATCTGCAAATGATTTAAACCCAACCATTTCAATTTTTTTAAATATCATCTTTTCCTCGTTTAAATTTATAAATTACATTAATATTATATCAAAAGATTTTAAAGAAATAAATACTTAATTTTAAATTCTATCAAATATTATTTCCTATTGTGTTTTTTAAACTATTTTATTAAAAATAATTTTTCTATAGCTTGTTTTGCAGCTCTTTGTTCTGCTTCAATTTTGCTTGAACCTTTACCTGAAGAAATTCTATCTTCATCCATATAAAAAGTTGCCTCAAATCCATCTTCACAAGGAATCGTTTCATATGTCATTTTGCATTTAAAATTCCCTTGAATTAACTCTTGCAATTTTGATTTATAGTTATCATCTATTATATTTTTATAATTTTTCAAATCAAAATTATCATATATAAACTTTCTAGCTTTTTCAAGTCCACCATCTAAATAAATAGCACCAAGAATAGCCTCTACCACATCTCCTTTAATTGCTTTTGAAATTTCTCCTTGATAACTTTTTCCTAGAATAACATCATTTTCAAGAGCTAAATCATCAAAAACTTTTACAAGGTAATTTTCTGAAACATAATGACTTCTTAAAACCGTTAGTTTCCCTTCATTTTCATTGCAATGCAGATAAAAATATTCACCAACTAAAAAATCCAAAATGCTATCGCCAAGGAACTCTAATCTTTCATAATTATCTTCTGATTTTGAAGAATGAGTTAAAGCTCTTTTTATTAAATTTTTATCTTTAAAAATATAATTAAGTTTATTCAAAGTTTCCTCCATATTTAAGAAACTAAATTTAATTTTTCTATTGCTTCTTCAATTTTTTGATTTAAATGATTTTCGTGTAAAATAATTGTTTGTTCAATTGATGACAAAATATTATTTCTTTTACAAGAACCATGATTCTTTACAACAAGTTTTTTACATCCTAACAATGGAGATCCTCCATGTTTACTTAAAATATCAATTCTATTTCTTATCTCTTTAAATGTTTTTCTCATAAACAAATAACCAATTTTACTCATAAAATGAGATTTAATACTATGTTTTAAAATTGATAATACTGCCCCAACAGCTCCTTCAGTACCTTTTAGTAATGCATTACCTGCAAATCCATCAGTAACCATAACATCAACATCGCCACTCATAAAGTCTCTACCCTCTTTGTTGCCAATAAAATTAATTGGAGCATTTTTTAATAATGGATAAGTTTCTTTTGCAAGTTCATTTCCTTTTTCTTCTTCTGTTCCATTATTTAATAAAGCAACTCTTGGTGCGTCTTTTTTATAAATAATTGAATAATACGCAGACCCCATTAAAGCAAAATGTAATAGATTAATTGGTTTACAATCTATATTTGCTCCACTATCAATGATAATAACATCACTATTTTTTTTAGTAGGCAAAATTGGTGCAAGCGCAGGACGAGAGATCCCTTTAATTCTTCCTATTTTCATGATTGCACCAACAAGAACAGCCCCAGTACTTCCTGCACTAACAAGTCCTATAACATCATCTCTTTCTTTTAAAACATCATAAGCCTTAACTAATGATGAATCTTTTTTATGTCTTATAGCTTCTGTTGGTTGATCATCGTTTGTAATAACATCCTCTGCATTTACAATTTCAATCCTTTCAGTCCTATTTCCTAAAATTTTTTTAATTTCTTTTTCTTTGCCACATAAAATAATTTCTAAATCTTTATGCTTATTTAAAGCCATAACAGCACCTTCAACTATTTCTAAAGGTGCATTATCACCTCCAAAAGCATCTACTACAACTTTCATATTTTTACTCCTGACATATTTTAAATACTAATATATAATAACAAAAAAAAATAATTATTGCAAACAATAATTATATTTTGAGTTTTAAAAAATATAACGAAAACACTTTGCTATATATTGTATCTATTCTAATATGCATAATACAAAATATTGCTATTCTGTAAGGTTTATTTTAAATTATAAATTTAAAAATAAAAAAACTCCCGATGATTACGAGAGTTTAAAACAATAAGTTTTTTAATTTATTTCTTTTCTTCTTTTTTCTCTACAACGGTTTCACCCTTATATGTTCCACACTTCTTACAAACTGTGTGAGGTTTTTTCATTTCATGACATTGTGGGCACTCAACTAATGTTGGAGCAACAGCCACTGAATTTGCTGAATGTCTTTTATTTCTTCTTGCTTTTGAAACCTTATGCTTTGGAACTGCCATTTTTTCCTCCTTAATTATTTACATATTGCTATTAAATTATATTTATTATTTACTATTTTGTCAAGTATTTTAACAATTTATTATTAGTTATTTATTTTCAATCAGTGATTTTGTATCTCTTGCTATTAAAAGTTCTTCATCAGTTGGTATTCTGAATACTCTTACTTTAGAATTCCTTGTGCTTATTTCTTCAGAAGTTCCTCTTGGTAAATTATTGTTTTTATCCTTATCAATTTCAATTCCACAATATTCCATACCTTCAAGTGCAAGTTCTCTCAAATCTTCTTGATGCTCACCTATTCCTCCTGTAAACACTATTGCATCAGCTCCACCTAAAACTGCAAGATAAGCTCCTATATATTTTTTCACTCTATAAATAAGCATATCTAACGCAAGTCTTGCTCTCTTGTTTCCAGCTTTTATCGCATCATTAAGCTCTCTCATATCACTTGATACACCACTGACTCCCATAATTCCACATTCTTTATTTAAATAAGTAACAACTTCTTGAGCAGTCATACCTTTTTTCTCTGAAAGATAGCCTACAACTGCAGGATCAAGATCTCCAGATCTAGTTCCCATAATTAAACCTTCAAGTGGAGTCAACCCCATAGTAGTATCAACACTTTTACCATGATCAATTGCTGTGATTGAAGAACCATTTCCTAAATGAACTGTGATAATTTTTAAATCTTTTGGATCTTTGTTTAATAACTTCGCAACTTCTCCCATAACATATCTATGACTTGTTCCATGAGCTCCATATTTTCTTATATGGAATTTTTCATAGTCTTCATACTTTATTCCATACATATAAGCTTTGGCAGGCATTGTTGCATGAAATGATGTATCAAATACAATTGTTTGAGGAACGTTTGGAATCACGCTAAGACATCCCTTTACTCCTGCCATATTTGCATGCGCATGGAGAGGTGAAAGTTCAACTAACTCATCAAGTTTTTTTAATACATCTTCATCAATCACTACACTTTTATCAAATAGCCATCCCCCTTGAACAAATCTATGTCCAACAGCTGTTATTTCATCTAATGATTTAATAACACCTTCTTTAGCATCTGTTAATATATTAAATACTTTTTGTATCGCTATTGTATGGTTTGGCAATGCTACCATTACTTCTTTTTTATCTCCATTAGTTTTATATCCAATAAAAGATCCTTCTAGACCAATTTTCTCACAATTACCCTTTGCAATAACTTTTTCATTTGTCATATCAAACAATTGGAATTTTAATGATGAACTTCCAGCGTTAATAACTAAAATTTTCATTTATTTTCCTCCTCTCTATTTGCTTGTAAAGCAGTTACGGCAGTAACTGCAACAATATCTTCAACACTACACCCTCTTGATAAATCATTCACAGGTTTCTTTAGTCCCTGTAAAATAGGACCTATAGCATTTAAACCACCTACATATTGCATTACCTTATAACATATATTCCCACTGTTTAAATCTGGAAAAATTAAAATATTTGCATCTCCTTTAATAGGACTATCTGGACATTTTTGATTTGCAACCCTTTCAACCATTGCTGCATCAAATTGTAATTCGCCATCACATGGAATACCTGTTTTCTTAAATTTTTGATATGCTTTACGAATAGTTTCCAGACTTTCATCATTTGCAGATCCTTTAGAAGAAAATGATAAGAAAGCAACTTTTGGATTTGCAAGCCCAAGGCTTCTATAAGTTTCTACACTTTGGCAAGCAATTTGATATAACTCATCTTCATTTGGATGCATTAAGACTCCACAATCTGCAATTATTATACATTTATCTTTTAAGAACTTATTTTTACCAAACATTATAAAACAAGAAGAAACCACTCCTCCCTTTTTCTTTGCCTTAATCACTTGTAATGCTGGTCTTACTGTATTTGCAGTTGAAGCCTCTGCTCCTGCAACCATTCCATCAGCAAACCCCAAATCAACAAGCAAAGTTGAAAAATAATATGGATCTAGTGCCAATTTTTCTGCTTCTTCCCTGCTCATTCCTTTTTCTTTTCTTTTTTCATATAAAGCATTTATTATTTCATTTTTATTTTGAAAAGTTTGTGGATTTATAATTTGATAATCTATTAAAGATTTATCTCGCAAAACTAAAGCACTTTCATCTCCAATTAAAACAGGTTTTGCTATACCTTTTTTTTGAATAATTTTAATTGCTTCAATTGTTCTATCACTGAAACCGGCTTCAGGAAAAACAATTGTTTTTTGAAGTTCTTTAGCCTTCTTATATAAATATTTAGTTTTCATCAATACCTCTTCTAAAAAAAAGTCAATTTGAATAAATTGTTACTAAGGTTAACTTAAGTAAATTAATTATTATTAACACATTAATTATATTTAAACTTATGAATATTGTCAAACCTTTTGGAGAATAAATGAAAAAATACAACACAATATTATCTATATTTATTTTTTATATCTTATTAAATATGATTTTATTCCCTAAAGTTTATATAGATCAAACTTTAAACGGAATTACTGCATGGGCTTTTAATGTGTTGCCAAGCATTTTACCATTTATAATTTTCACCAAAATTTTGTCATCACTTGGAACTATAGATAAAATTTCAAAAGTATTTTCAAAACCTTGCAAATTTCTTTTTAATACACCAGCAATTTCTTCATATGTATTTTTTACAAGTATAATTTCAGGATATCCAGTTGGAGCAAAATTAACATCAGATTTATTTATTGAGGGAAAAATCACCAAAGATGAAGCGTTTAGAATGACAAGTTTTTGCTCAACCTCAGGTCCTATGTTTATAATAGGTGCTGTTGGAATAAGAATGCTTAATAATCCAATTTATGGATATATTATTTTTATTTCACATATTTTAGGAGCTATTCTTAATGGTATTATTTTTAATAAAATCAACTACAATAAAAATGCACAAAATAAAAATTTAACTAATAACGAAATAATCAA
>CALWRN010000036.1 GCA_944383975.1 uncultured Clostridia bacterium
AAAACAATGTAGAAAATAAGATACATAAAGAAACAAAAGCAATCATTATAAATGTTTTAACTTTTGTCATTTTATAATTAGTTTCCATTTTACTCTCCCTTTTTCTTTTACTTTAACATTTACAAAAAGCTGATGTCAATTAATAAAGACTTATTGTTCATAAATAATTTAATAAGAATATTAAAATAAATATAATTTAAAAATATAAATATATGCTTATTTATATAATGTTAATTTTTACAATCAATATGTATAATAATTTTTTTTAAAAAGGGTCTTTTATTTTAGAAAATAATATGATATAATCAAATTATGGAAATAAAGGCAATATTAAAATTAGAAAAAAAATATTTAAAACATTGTGATTATGTATTAACTAATGCAAAAGTTTTATACTGGAAAAAAGATTTAAAAACAGAAAAGGTTGACTTAACGCATGAAGATAACAAAGATTTAGTAAATAGAATTTTACTAAGAAATAACATAAGCGATATAAATAAAGCAATTAATCATTATCTTGTTGAAAGATTAAGAAAAGCTAATTTAGAGGTAAAGCCATATATAAAAAATTATTGGAATGAGATAATAGAAGGGTTTGGATATACGAAGAATAAATATTCAAATCAAAATTCTTTCCATAATACTTTTTTAACAAACAAAGATTCTGCTTTATATAGAAAATTTCCAGATTGCTTAACTGCAGAGTCAATGAAAAATTATATTATTTATTTAAGATATTATTTAAACAATTTGAAGAGTGTGGGACATAAAGAAGCAATAGAAATCACAAAAAAACATTTTGCTGAAGATGAAAGAATTAAAGCATACTATCAAGAACCTGCATTGCCAGATAATTGGTCGGAAATTTATAAACAAATTCAATTTTTAAAATCGCGAGAGCGTTTGCTGGGTGTTGATAGTGAAGATGAATCAGACAAAGAAAAATAATCTAGGGTAAGTCCTAGTTTATTTTTTATTAATCATTTTTATTAGCAGTTAGTCATATTGAAAATTTTATAATTTCAAATATTCTTTTGCTTTACAAAAACACTAAATTTTGTTATTCTATTGCAAAAAAAAGGAGAATTTATGTTTGTTGCTATATCAGGAATATCTGCAAGTGGGAAAAATACGGTTATTCAAAAATTAATTGAAAGAAGAAAAAATTTAAAGGTTCTAAAAAAGTCTTCATGCACGACGAGAACTCCACGAAATACCGATAAAGATTTTGAAACATACAATTATTTGACAAAGGAAGAATTTGAAAAAGGTATAAAAGACGGCATCTTTATTGAGCATGAACTTGTTCATGAAAATTATTATGGAACATTAAAGTCTGCATTTAATAAAGTTATTGAAGATAAAGACAATGATTATATGCGAGATATAGATGTTAAAGGGACTGTAAATTTAAAAAAATATTTACAGGGAAAAGCGAAAATGGTTTCAATATTTTTAGATGCACCAGACGAGATATTAAAAGATAGATTAAAAAATCGTGGTGAAAGTGAAGAACAAATATTGAAAAGGCTTTCAAGAAGTGACCTTGAAAGAAGTTATAAAAATCACTACGATTTAGTTATAGAAAATATTGATTTAGAAAAAACATTAAAAACAATAATTGATTTTTTAGATAAGGAAAGAAAAAATTTAAAATAATCATTAAGTTTATATAAATTAGTTTAATTTGATGCTAAAGTGTATTATAATTTACATTTGAAGAAGGGGAAATAAAATGGTTGATTTAAATGAGTTACAAAAGAGAATCTATGAAAACAAGGTGAAAAAGGGATTTAATTTAACAGATATTTGCAAAGAGTTTTGCTATATTTATGGAGAGGTTGGAGAAGCTTTTGAAGCTTATAATAAACATTATGACAAAAAAGAATTAGGAAAAGAATTTGCAGATATTGCCATTTATCTTTTAGGACTTTGTGAAATTTTAGGATTTTCATTGGAAGATGAGATTTTAAAGAAAGTTAAAATAAATGAAAAAAGAGTCTATGTTGACGGAAAAAAGATAGAACCAGATGAAGAAAATTAAGCGAACAAAATGTTCGCTTTTTATTTTAGTAAAAATATAAAATGGATATATTCCGATTTGTATTTTGAATTAATGTATATATATTGGATTTTACAAAATTTAATCTTTTTATATATGATCCGACACTTTATTATTAAAAAGAAATTTATTATTAATTATATAATTTAAGTTATGGAGAATTTATGAAAAGCAAGTTTAATTTTGTTATTTTATTCTTAAGCTATACATTGTTATTTTTTATTCTTTCAAGAGCAAGTATATATGGAGTGATTTTTCCGTTTGCTTATTCAATGTTTTTTGCATTAGCTTGGGTAAATCAAAAAGTATGGCTATTAATTCCTTCATATATAATTGGAGCAATTGCAAACAATTATCATTTTGAAGGAATTATATCATGCTTGGTTACTATTTTTATGTTGGCTTTGCCATATTATATTCATTTAGTTGCAAAGAAACCAATGAAAAAATGGGAGCTTTTTATTTATGCCGGATTAAGTCAAGTTGCATATTTAATTTTCAACATATTAGGTGGCGAAAATCCTATTTACTATATTGGGACAATTTTATTAGGACTTCTCTTTTTATTCATTTCCATATCAATATTTGAACCACTGATTATAAGGGGAATGAGATATAAACTTACAACTTCTGAACTTGTTTGTGGTGCAATTGTATTAATGGGCATTAGTGATGGTCTTTCAACTTGTGATATTTATGGATTTTCTTTGCTAAAGTTAGTTGTTTCATTTTTGATACTATCTATATCATATACATCAAATATTTCTTATACAATTTTATTTTCATCAATAATGGGGCTTGGCACACTATTAAGAACGAATAATCCGATATTTATTGCTCCTTTTATGATTTGGACACTTGCAATTATTATATTTAGAATGAGAAATAGAATTTTTCCAGCAATAGCTATGATTGCAAGTGAGATGCTTATAGTTTATTATTTTGAATTATATTATTCAAATTCTGTAATCACATTTATTCCAGTTATTGTAAGTGCTTTGATTTTTATTATAATACCAACTAAAATATATGATGAAATATCAGTATTGCTTTCTAATAATAATGAAAGACTAGCAATGAAAAATATTGTTAATAAAAATAGAGAATTTCTATATAGAAGACTTAACAACTTGTCTGAAGTTTTCTATGATATGAATCAGGTTTTCAGAAAACTTATAAAAAGAAATATGAATGAAGAAGAAGTCAAAGATATGCTTTATGAAGAGATTAAAGCTTCAGTTTGCAATGGTTGTCCAGAGCAAAAACATTGTCATCGCACTTTCAATGATGATACAAAAAGGATATTTAAAGAACTTATAACCATAGCATTTGAAAGAGGAAGAATAACACTGCTAGACCTTCCAAGCTATCTATCTTCTCGCTGTGGGAAAGCCAATTATTTGATAAGCGAGATAAACACACTCACAAAGCAATATAAATCATATTCACAATTGGTTGGAAATGTTGACACAAGCAAGCTTCTTATTTCAGACCAGTTATCTGGCATTTCAGGAATTATGAAAAGTTTAGCAAGCGAAGTTGATAGCAATATTTCATTTGATAATGTGAGAGAAAACAAACTGATAGAAGAACTTGCAAGCAATAATATTATTTGTGCAGATGCTGTGGTTTATGAGCAAGATGCAAGAACAACAATGACATCAGTGATTGTTCGTGAAGAAGATGTGAATAAATTGAAATTACAGCAAGTCGTTTCAAAAATTTGTGGTAATAAGATGACAATATTTGAAACCTATCCTACCGTGAAAGCGGGGCTTATCAATGTGAATTTAAAAACAGCACCAATGTATGATTGCTTATTTGGTTTAGCCAGTCAACCTAAAAGTGGAAATAATGTGTCAGGAGATTGCCATAGCATTGAAAGACTTGATGGAGAAAAATTCATGTTTGCAATTTGCGATGGAATGGGAAGTGGAAAAGAGGCAGGAGAAAAATCTGAAACTGCAATAAATCTAGTTGAAGGTTTTTATAAGGCTGGCTTTGAAAATGAAATAATATTATCATCTGTTAATAAACTTCTAAACCTTGAAAGTGATGATATTTTTTCAACAATTGATATTTGTGTTATAGATTTAAAAAACGGAATAGCCGATTTTGTAAAAATGGGAAGTGCGTCATCATTTATTAGAAGTCAAGATGAATGTAAGATAATAGAATGTGAAGCTTTGCCAATAGGGGTTTTACAAGATATATCACCAATGACTAAAAAAATTGTATTAAAAGATAAAGATTTTATTATTTTATGTTCAGATGGAATAACGGATACTTTTGGAAGTGACCAAGAAATGAAAGATTTTATTCTGACAATAAAGACAGCAAACCCACAAGAATTTGCAGATAAAATTTTAGAGAAAGCTCTTGCCAATAACAACGGATATGCTGTTGATGATATGACATGTTTGGTTGTCAAAATTTTTTAAGTGCATTTTAGATGCACTTTTTTATAACTCATATTTAAGCAAAATTAACAAAAAAACACTAAATTTTAATAAAAAAATAACAAAAATATAAAAAATATTATAAATTTTTATTTTTATATATAAATCATATTGCAAGCAAAAATAAATTATTGTATAATATTGATAGAAAATTTAGGAGTATAAAATGCTTAATTGTGAAAATTTTATAATTGAAAATAATTTATTTAAGAGTGGCGAAATAATTGGTGTTGGATGTAGCGGTGGAAGCGACTCTTTGGCATTACTTCATTATCTTGCAAGTAATCAAGAAAAATTTGATATTGAAGTTGTAGCAATTCATGTTGATCATGAAATTCGTGAAAACAGTTATATTGATGCAGATTTTGTTAAAGACAAAGCACGCGAGCTGGGAGTAAGATTTTATAAGTTTAGGGTAGATGCACCTAAAATTGCAAAAGAAAAAGGAATAAGCATTGAAACAGCAGCAAGAGAAGCAAGATATGGGGTTTTCAAAACTCTTTTAAATAAAGGATTGATTGATAAAATTGCACTAGCTCACCATGTTTCAGATCAAGCAGAAACAATTTTAATGCATTTATTTAGAGGCTCTGGAATTACTGGGGCTAAGGGAATGAGCCCTATAAGCGATAAAGTATATGTAAGACCTTTCTTAAATACTACAAAAGAAGAAATATTACAATATTTGGCAGAGAACCACTTAGATTATTGCGAAGATGAAACTAATGGTGATATAAGTTATAATAGAAATTTTGTTCGTAATGTTTTGATGAAAGAGATAAAATCTCGTTGGCCAAACGCTGAACAATCTTTAGTTAATTTTGCAAAATCGGTTAGAGAAGATGATGAATATATAAATAAACAGATTTATGCAGAGGCAATTATAACTGAAGATAAAGTGGTAAAAATTCCAACATCATACTTTTTATATGATAAAGCCCTTGTAAGCAGAATTATTTTTAGGGCAGTAAAGTCAATTGGAATAAATCAAGATATTGAAAGAAAACATATAGAGGCTATCACCGATCTTGCACTGAATGGTGAAAATGGGAAAAGATTATATTTACCTTTTGAAGCCATTGCAATTAAAGAATATGACTATTTAACTATATATAATAGACATAAAGAAGAAGTCAAATTTGAGCAAGAGTTAAAGTCGGGAGAGTTTGATGTTCCAAACTTTGGGAAATTAATAGTAAAGAGAGTAAAAGATTTCAACATTAATCCAGGGCAATTATTAATAGACTATAGAAAAGTTCCTAAAGATGCAAAATGGAGATTTAGACAAGATGGAGATGTGTTCACAAAATTTGGTGGTGGGACAAAAAAACTTAAATCTTATATGATAGATAAGAAAATTCCTTTAAGATTAAGAGATTATATTCCAGTGCTTGCAAGTGGGAATGAAGTATTTGCAATTGCAGGTGTTGAAATTTCTGACAAGGTGAAAGTAGAAGATGTGCCAACAGCATATTTGATTGAAGTTAAAAAATAACAAAAAAGCACTTTTAACTAAAGTGCTTTTTATATTTTTTAAAAAATTTTTCATTTAAAGTTGCAAAAATAATCTTAATTTAATATAATTGTAATATCCATAAAGAGTGTGCGAGGGACAGCCCCTTTGACCACACAGCAACCTGATTCTTTTCAAGGTGCTAAAGGCTGACCGATGGTAGAGTTATATTTAAGAGTAATCCCATCGGAGACGATGGGGTTTTTTATTCAATCTCTTTATGGAAATAAATTTCAAAAGGAGATAATATGAAAAATTTAAATGAAATTTTAAAAAGCAACAAACAGGTTTGGTTTGAGATTGAGAAAAAGGACCTACAAAATTTTTTACAATTTGCAAAAAATAATGGTTGCAAATGGATTGGTGGAGATGAAATTGATGTTTCAAAAGATAAATGTGGAAATCATATGGGAATAGGAAACGAAAAGGAATTAGGATTTGTATCTATGATGTGTTGGGTTTTAAACTCAGATGAAAGAGTTGTTAAATTGAAATTTAGTGAACTAAAGGAGATGTAAATGAGAAAAATTATAACTAGCGAAAGTGTAAATATAGGACATCCAGATAAAACTTGTGATTATATTTCAGATGCTTTTTTAGATGAAGCATTAGAACAAGATAAAGACAGTCAAATGGCTGTAGAATGTGCAATTAAAAATGATAAATTGTTTATATATGGAGAAGCTACAACAAAAGCGAAAATTGACTATGATAATATTGCTAAAACAATTTTAAAAAATATAGGATATAAAAATGATTTTAAAATTATAAAAGAAATAAGCAATCAGAGCCCAGATATCAATCAAGCGGTGGTTAAAAATGAGTTATGTGCTAATGATCAAGGAATGGTTTATGGATATGCAACAAATGAAACAAAGGAATATATGCCTTTACCAATAGTGTTGGCACATAAACTTATGATGCAATATGAAAAATTTAGAAAAAACAACGAAGAATTTTTTGCAGATGCTAAAAGTCAAGTTTCTGTTTGTTATGATGAAAAAAAGCCTATTTATATTGATACAATTTTAATAAGCGTTTCTCATAGTGAAAAAATAAGCATTGAAGAAATTAAAAAACAAATAATTGAAAACGTTATTAATAATGTTTTATTAAGCTATAAAGATTTGGTCAATGACAAAACGAAGTTTATTGTAAATCCAAGTGGGAAATTTACGATTTGGGGATCTTTTAGTGATAGTGGCTGTGTTGGACGAAAAATAGTTGTTGATACTTATGGTGGTATAGGACGTGTTGGTGGCGGATGTTTTAGTTCAAAGAATGCAACTAAAATTGACAGATCTGGGGCATACTATGCACGATATGTTGCAAAAAATATTGTTGCAAATGGTTTTGCAGATAAATGTGAAATTCAAATAAGTTATGCTATTGGAATTGCAAAGCCGATTAGTTTTTATGTAGATTGTTTCAACACCAATCATATAGAGATGACAAAAATTCTTGATATAATCAACAAAAATTTTGATTTTTCACTTAGCAATATAATAAATGAATTGGATTTATTAAAACCAATATACAAAAAAACAGCCTGTTACGGACATTTCGGGAGAGATGAATTTTCTTGGGAAAGGATAAAAAATCTTACTTGAAAGTCAATATACAAAATGATATAATTGTTCATAAGGAAGAAAAGTAATGGCAAAAATTAAAATCTTTAGAAATTGTAAGGGAATAGGTTATTTTGATAAGACATCGCTTGAAAACATTTTGTCTGAATGTGAATTAATAGGCAATCCTGATTTAGAAAATTTAATTGATAAAGTGCAAGAAAAATATCTTGTTTGTGCTTATGACAATAATGATGAAATTATAGGTTTTATGGCATTAGAAAATGAAGACTATAATTTGTCCATAAACACTTTGTATGTTCATTATAATAATAGAAGAAAAGGGGTTGCGTCTTCTTTATTGAAAGCAGCAACAAAAATTGCAAAATCATATAATAAAGATACTTTAGACCTAGTGGTAAAATATGATAATGATAATGCAAGAAAATTATATAAGGATAGTCATTTTATAGAAATAAAATTTCAAGATAAAAACATTATACACATGGTTAAGTTTTCAGATAACATTACCTATATAATAGGCGGAATATTATATGAAACATTATCAGCTGAAGGGGCTGAAAAATCATTAAGCAATTTAAATGAAATAGATGAGAAAAGTTTTCCAAAATTTTATAAATATTTAAGGACTGAGAATAAAGATGAACTATTAAATAAAATAATAGCAAGTGATTTATTCAAAAAAACAAAAGAAATATTAAGCAAAATAGAAGAAAATCATTATCAAACAAATGATATTAAAAGTTTAATTTTTAAAATCAACAATAATGAGCAATTTGAAAATCAATATAAACCATTCCAATCAGAAGATAAAGAGATCTTAAAAAAGATTCTTCTTTCAATAATGGCAAAAGAATATTTTAGTCATCAACAAGAAGTTGAAGATGAATTGGATGATTTTCGTTCATTAAAAATTTGAAAAATTAAAAAAAGAATAACTTTATTTATAAAAAATTAATATAAGTGTTGTATGGGGGACCATACAACTTTTTTATGACATGGCAATTTATTTTAGCACAGGTTTTGGGACTAATAGCCCTAGTGCTGGTATGTATATCGTATAGTTATAATACAAGAAAAATTTTTTTATTTTATCAAATTATTGCAAATATTTTTTATGCAGCATCATTTCTTGCTTTGGGTGTTTTAGTCGGTGGACTTAGCACTGTTATTTCAATTTTCAGGGTGGTTTTACTTTATATATGTGAAAAATTAAATAAAAAGCCATCTAAAATTATATTTATTTTATTTTCAAGCTTTTACTTAATTTCCGGAATAATCTTTTATGAAAATGCTTTAGATATAATAGCAATTATAAGCTATGAAATTTTTAATTTTGCAATGTTTGTTAAAAATATCAACATGGTGCGAATTTTGATGTTGCCACCTAATATAATGATAATTACATATAATATATTAAGTTTGACATATACAAATGCAATATTGGACTTTATAGAAATTTTGGTTTTAATCATAACTATTATAAAATTTAGAAAGAATGATGTAAAAAAGATAAAATATTTGTTATGAAATATTTGTTGAAATATACATCTTTTTGATTTTTAATGACGAGTTATAGAAAACATAAATATTTTGAAGAGAAATATACATTCTAAAATAGGAGGCTAGTTATGAAAAAATCAAAGGGATTGATAATATGTTTATTTGCACTAATATTGGTAATTGTAGGAGGGGTAGGTTTATCATTTGCACCTAAAAATCCAATTATTGCAAAAAAACTTGCAGACTCTTATGCAGAAGAAATAGTTGAATATTCGTCAGACTCAGAAGAAGTTGAATCTTCAAATCAGTTAAACACGGAAGAAAATTTAAATTTATGTATTATAGGAAATGCGAGCGAAAGTGTAGCACCTGATTCAGCAAGTATTACAGCGGTTATAGAGACATTAGATTTAGATATAAAAAAGTCTAAAGATTCTAATTTTGAAATTTTTGATAAAATAGTTGATGGGCTGGAAAAAGCAGGAATAACTAGAGAAAATATTGTTGTTGACAGTTATACTTCCTATCCAAGTTATGACTATAGTTCAGGAAGAAACCTAATTGGATATTACTCAGTAACTGCGTTTAGTTTTGATGTTGATGATTTAAATAATCTTAAAAACTTTATAGATGTTGCTATGGAGAATGGTGCAACTAGTATAAGAAATGTTGTATACAAAATTTCAAATATTGAAGAAGTTTATTCAAATGTAATGTTGTCTGCTTTAGAAAATGCCAAAATTAAGGCACAAAAAATTTCAAACAGAGATGATTTACAAATAAAAAGTATTAAGGAAGAATATGTCTATTCATGTGCCAGCCTTTATAAGACTTATAATGAAGGGTTAAATGATAATTCTATGGTAGGGAATGTAGATGTTCAAGCCAGGGTAGTCGTTGAGTTTGAATAGGATAATAAAGAGCTAATAAGAATAAGATAAAAAAGCCTTTACGAAAAGTAAAGGTTTTTAATTTAACTAATTAATGAAAGTAAATTTTCTAAGTTTTTAGCTTTTGCTTTTTTAAATGAAAAAAATATATCAATTAAAGGCCAAATTCCAAAAGTTAAGAAACCAAACAAAAGTTTACAAATTCCAAGTCCAATATCTCTTATGTAAAATCTATCTATTCCAAGTGTGCCTAACAAAATTGATAATATTAAGGTTGTAGTTGGATTATAGGTTTTAGCAGATAAAATATTTTCAAAAGCATCATCACTAGTTTTTTCAAGAACTGATTTTAGATATGCAATTTTATCATTTGGAATATAATCCTTATAACTAATAAGTATTTGATTTATTTTTTCTTTTTCCATAAAAATATCTCCTTATTGAAAATTTATAAATTTTGTATAAATAATACAATTATACAAATATTATATGGAACAAAATGTTCCATGTCAAGCAATTTAGAACAAAAAGTTCTATAATTTTTAAAAATGAATAAATTTAAAGATAGATTAAAGGAAATAAGATTAGAAAAGAAAATGACAAGAAAACAACTTGCAGATAAGTTGTTTGTCAGTGAAAGATTAATATCATATTGGGAGAATGGGAAAAGGGAGTGCAATTTTGATACATTAATAAAGATATCAGAAATATTTAATGTAAGCACTGATTTTTTGCTAGGGAAAAGTGATTTTTAAAAAAATAAAAATTAAAATATAAAAAACACTTGCAAAATAAAAAAAAATATGTATAATGAATAATGCAATTAAATATGGAGAGATGGCTGAGCGGTCGAAAGCGGCGGTCTTGAAAACCGTTGAGGTTAATAGCCTCCTGGGGTTCGAATCCCTATCTCTCCGCCAAGTGAAACTGATAAGAAAACCTTATCAGTTTTTTTATAGTAAATTTTGTATTGTTTGATTTTGACTTTAATATGTTTTCATATATGATAAATGCCGTTTTAAAGAATATATTAAAACGTCAATGGAGATTTTTAAATTATATTAATAATCTTATTTATTGTTTAATGAGTAAAAGAAAATAATTATTATAAAAAATATATAAATTAGTAAAATATGATTTATTAAAATTGTAAATTATATGATATAATATTAATAGGGGAATTAAAATGAAAAAATTGTTAATGACAATAGGGCTTTGTGCAATATTGATGATAAGTGGAATATCTCTTGCTGCATGCGGGGAAAGTCAGAGTCCTGAAACATATATGATAAATTTACCAACTTCTTCTGATTACACAGTTGAAAGTGATAAAGAGTATGCTGAGCCTGGACAAAAGGTTACATTAACCATAAAATTATTAAATAATGAAATAGTGATTGAAGATGTTTTTGCGAATGAAACTGCTTGTGAAGAAAACTATGATGGCACATTCTTCTTTATGATGCCGGCAGAAGATGTTACAATCACCATAACGACAAATCAATTAGAAGAAGTTTTGTCAACAAACTTTGTTTGGTTAGATGATGACAATCTTTATACCATAGCTACGGCAGGAGAGGGGACTTTTGATGGAGATACAAGAGATTTAAATATTACATTTGCAGACAAACAGGGAATGACTATTGTTAAATCTACTATTTCTTCTTCAAATCAAAATGTTATTCCTAAAAATGCAATAGAATTTAGTCCTGTGAGAGATTATGATATAAATGGCTCAAGTGGTTCTAACCAAATCGTAAAGGGAGTTGTTAAAATAAATCCTTTTCTAATAAATCCTGGAACTTCATATTTAACAATGGAATTTGCTAATGGAAATAACAGCACAGGAATATCAAATAGGGGAACTCTTGTAGTTAAGGTTACAGTAGTTGCTTATGGCGAATTATATTTTGAGTCTGTAAAAGAAACATTGGTTATTGATTTATTTAGTGAGTTACAATATCAAACAGGTGATACTTTTTGCTTAAGAATCGGGGATAGCGATCATGTTGATGGTTCATCTAATCCAGTTTATGTTGACTATGTTTTAAGTATGGAATCTGGAAGAAGATTGACAATAGAATTTGATTATATATTAGGACATAAATTTTGGATAAGACTTGTTGAAGGAGAAGTTCAACCAGATTTTCAGCCAGGAGACATTGAACAATTTGTTTTTGAAGGAGGCACAATTGAAGGTGATAAAGAAGGAGAGTATACCGGCTTTTATAACAATAAATTAATGTATATGGAGGCTGATGACAGAGTTACAATTGATGCCCAAAGAAACCCTGCACTTGATAATTAAAAAAATAAGGATTAGAAAGACTAATCCTTATTTTTTTATATTACCAATATATTTTATTATTATATTTAAAAATGAGAATATATTTTTTATTTTTATAAAAAATTAAATTATTTAATAAATATATTAATAAAAAGTATTTTAATTAATAAAATATTTTAATTTTTATATAATTTTAATTATTTTTTTATTTAATATTTATTTTTTATTTTTATTTTTCTTTTTCCTTAAAATAATACATATTATAGTGATGATAATTAAAAGTGCAATACTTCCAAATATAATCAAGTATATTGTCACTTGGTTTTCTGGATCATTTTGATTTTGTGCATTTTCATCTATAATGGCAGTAATTTCAGTATAGTATTTATCAAAGATTATTTTTTCATCTGTATCATAAATATCTCCAGCATAATACCAACCAATTATATTGTTTTTATTTGTGTCAACCAAAGAATTTAAAGTTATTGTTTCACCATCAGAGAATAGTGTTGTGGTTGTGATTACTTCATCTTTAATAACTATTTTAAGATCAAAAAGAAGTTGATTTAAAACTGCAACAATATTAGCATTTTGTGTTATTGTTATTGTTTCACCAGGGTTATAATTGTTATTAGCATATTCCCAAGATATAAATTGATATTTATTTGAAATATCTATTGTTGGTAAGGTGTAAGTGTCACCATAACTAAATTCTTGATCAATAGGGGTGGTTTTTCCGGCGATTGTTATTCCTATTTGATATGTTGCTTTTGCTGATTTTATTTCTTTTTTATTTTCTGAAAGATAAAGAGCGTATTTTGATGCTAATTTAGGCGATATTTTTATGTGCTCTTTAAAATCTTCTGACATTTGTGAGTTGTTGATTAATAAAGTTTGATCAAAGCCCTTGTCTATGTAGATTGTTGCGTTTATGTTTGTTAAAGAACCATTTAATTTCAAAGTATTTGATCCATTTATATACATTTCGCCTTCAATTTTATTATCATTTACATTAAGGGTGATAGAACCACTATTTAAGTATAAAACATCACCACTGTTAGATTTATTTGAATAGATATCTGTGTTTGTTGCTGTTATAGAACTATATTGATTTGCATATATTGTTGCACCTTGGACGGTTGCGGAATTTTTTGTTAATACACATTTAGAAAAGGTTATTTGTGAATAACTTTGTCCATAGAGAACACCTGCATATTGGGCAGTATTTTCTTCAAAAGTGCAATCTTCAAATTTTACCGTTCCGTATGCAAAACAAACACCACCAAAGCCACTAGCACTATTTTGAATAAAATTACAATTGGAAATTGTGCATGTGTTTTGATTATTAATAAAAGCACCCGCACTTGAAGCCTTATTTGCGATAAAACTAGAATTTTTTATATCTGCTTTGCACTTTAATTCAAGGGCTCCACCATTTCCATTTACAGAATTATTTGAAAATGTGCATAAATTTATGTTGATTGTTGCATTATTTGAAGTTGTTATAGCACCACCATTATCTGTTGCTTTGTTGTTAAAAAATTCTGTGTTTTCAAAATTTGCAATACCTTCTGCGACATAGATTACACCTCCAGCAGAGATATTAGAATTAAAATTTCTAAAAATAACATTTTTTGTTGTTAAATTGCCATTTGAGACAATAACTCTTTGACCAAGTTTTGCATTATTTCCTTCAAAAATTATTTTATTTTGGTCATTTCCTTCAATTACGAAAGTTTTTGATTGGTTTATTGCAAAAATATTATAAGAAGTTGTCTTGTAGAGAGTTATATCTTTTGTAACATTTGAATCTATTTTTAAAGTTAAATTTTTATCTATTATAATGTTATTTTCTTTAATATCATTTAAAAGATATATGGTATCATTATCATTTGCGTTATTTACTGCTTCCTTAAGACTTGTATAATAACTATCATTGATTCTGCATACTGTATTTCTTTGATTTGTGAATACATCGCTATAATCGGTTGCGTTCAGCCTTCTATCATAAGCTCTTATTTTATAATTAGGGGTATATCCATCTTCATAGGTTTTTGTATCGGTATAGCAATTTGAATTTGTAAAAGCTATAACCTTATATCCGTCTATATCATTACCTTCAAGAATTTCATAACCAAGATGTCCTATGTTGTCCTGTTTATAAGGCATAAGAATATTATAACCGTTTTCATTTTTTTCAATGGAAATGATGTTTATTTTCATTGAATTATTGTAAATAGAAAGTTTGTCACCATATTCAAGAAGGTATGTATAAGTCATATTATCAACATACCAAAACTTTAGTTGTTTGTTGATTATTGTGCCGTTATCATGCAGACCTTGCATAGCAGATTTAAAAGCCTCACTTGCTGATGATTCAACAAACATTGTTCCACCAAGAGCATATCCATATCTTTCAAAGTAATACGAAAGGTCAATACCGGTTACAATACTGCTGAAATAAACTTGCTTTTCAACTTTATTCATTCCTTTTGCTGTAGAATTGCGATACATATTTTCAAGTTTGCCCCAGTAGCCGGGGAAAATACTTTCTATATTCCACCAAATTGCTGCATTTCCAGAATTCTTTTGCCAAACATTTGCAGGATTGACATCATCAGGAGCCATTAAGTTTGTTATTGTTGAATGATTTTCTCTTGAGCCAGTTTTTTCATTTGCTGATTTATTAAAGTTAGAAACCATATTGTTTGTTGTCTCTGACACAACGCGTTCACTTATATCCATCATGTGTCCTAATTCATGAGTCATGCCCCAGCCAAAATTTTCTCCAGTTAAGGCTGTGTCCTGCCAGTTGTTTGTTTGGATTCCAACGTGTTCAGTATAAGCATAGGCTGCTGCATATGGTTGCATAATTCTTATATTGACATTAAGATGTTCAGCTCTGTTGTCGTAGTTTAAATCTTCTTTTTCAAAATTTACACCTTCAAAAATGTATAAACTTTTAAGATAGTTATCCCAATTTTCACAAACTTTTTCAACGCTATAATTTTGTGATATATAAAAATCATAAGCACGCGATGCTTGAACGGTGAGAATAACTTTATTAGAAACTATTTCAGTTAGGTCCAAATAATTTTCTGGTTGTAAGTCTAAAAGTTCGTTGTAGTCTCTTAAATTTTTTTCATATTTAATTTCGTCTTGTCCCATATAAAATACAGGGAATAGAGTGCCACCTTCAATATAAATTTTCACATCTTGACTTTGTTCGTTATTTGTGTAAGGATTTATTAAATAGATTGGACCTCCAGCCAATGTTTTAGTTGACCAAGATGAATTGTAAAGGTTAGGGGTAGAGATACTGTTTTCACCAATCTGAAGTGAATAATTTCCACTTTTCCATTTATCCCATCTGCCTTGGTGTTGTGTAAATACAATTTGTGGTAATGGATCTGTTGATTTTGCATCAACATATATTGTGATTGTTTCATTAGGTTTTGCATATATTCCAGTTACTTGTCTATTTGTTCCTTGCCAAACCATATCTAAATCATATCTTGCATAATCCGAAATATTTCCAACTTGTTTTATATATTTACCTTTTGAGTTAGGATTGGTTGAAAATTCTCTATATCTTATATCAAATGTTAAATTTCCATTTAAAATATCTTTTGCTCTTTGAATATTTTGTTGCACTTTGCTTGGAATATAATTAAGTTTATTGATTTCTTCTTCTAATTTGTTAATAGAAGATAAAGAGTTGTATTGAGGAATAATTGTGCTTTTCTTATAATCAGAAAATAGATTTCTTGCATAACTTAAAATATCTTCCTCAGGTTTAAAGAAAATTATTTCGCTGGCAGAACAATGTTGTGTTAAATTGTTGTTTACTTGTGTATATTCAAATTTGAAATATTTGAATGTGTAAGTCTTATTTAAATTATAAATCAGAATGTTTGTATTTAATTCAGAAGATGCTTCTCCAATTTTTTGATATTCATTTCCGTCATTTGATATATAGAATGTTGCAGTCAAAGGAAAGCCTTTCAATTTGTCGTCTCTTCTTGTTGCAAATATCAATCGGTCAACATCTACTTGCTTATTAAATTCAATCAAAATATAATTTTTATAAGTGTTGCTATTTACAATATTTGTTTCCCAAAATGTATTAAAGTTTAAGTCAAAGGCATTTGAAAGCACATTATTTGGATAATTTCCACCATTATTTGAATAGTTTTGTATGTATTCATCATTTTCAGTATTAGTTGTTATTGCATAGTTACTTAAATAATCAGTTTGTAAAAATTCACTTGATGTAGTTGTGTAACTTACATCAAAATTAACATTTTCATCTGCATTTGTTGAAATGTAAGATGGGTTATTAAAAAAAATAGACACACCCAAAAACATTGCAAAGAAAATTGCAATAATATATTTTTTCATATGAAACCTCTTTTTTATTAATATTTTTATATTTTAATTATACATGTTTGCAAACATAATTTCAATATAAATGGAAAAAACTAAAAATAATTTAAATCAAATGAAAGAGAATATAGTTACTGAAAAAACAAATGTAAATATAAAAAAAGAGTTGACTATTGTCAAACCCTTTTTATTGATTTTCTTAAATTTATTATCAAAATTAAAAGTTATAATTAAAATCCTGTAAATACTTTTGCTACGATTTTCCAACCAGCTTTATCTTTTAATAAAAGATGATAGTCAACAAAATTTTCTCCCAAATAATCTTCCATTGTGATTCTAATAACAGCAATATTGTTAGAAACATCTAAAACATCAATTCTTCCTTCTACATTTGATTTTCCAGCCTTATCAACACCATCAAATAAAGTTTGAATAGGCTCTCCATTGATAGTTGCATTTTTATGAAAAGCAGATTTCATGATTTCACTTTTTCCTTTCAAACAGCTATCTAAATATTTTTGTGCAGTTTCTATAATCTCGTTATAATCTTTTAAATATGTGTCTTTCATAATATTTGCTCATTTCATTTTAATCTTTTATTGACTTTATTTGAGAGTAGCCATTAAAAGCAAACAATGCTTTTTCATTTGGATTACCATATACATCTTTGACGTTGCAAATGTATAAGTAGTGATCTCCAACTTCTATAAATTCTTTTAATTCACAAACAATAGCAACACGAGAGTGGAGTGGAATTTCAATATCGCAATTTTCAAGAGATTGCATTTCAATGTTGAATTTTTTTATTTTATCTGTATTTCTTCCAGTTGTGCTTCCACATGATAAAACCTCATTTGCTATTTGTTCGCCTGGAATTGTAAGCACAACTTTTTTATTTTGTCTTACCATTTCTCCACTATATGAAGTTTTTGCCATTGCATAGGCAATCATAGATGGATTAAAAGAAAGATAAGTCCACCATGAAACAGTTGCAAGATTTGTTGTTCCATCTGTTTTTTGAGTGCAAACAATTGTTACTGGATTTGGCGAACTATAAATAGATGCCATAGGTAAATTGATTTTTTTCATAAATTTCTCCTTTTATTTTTTGATTGTATTAGAATTTTGATTATATGCTTTTGCAACACACTTCCATTCTCCGTCCATTTTAAGAAGTAGTAAATAATCGGTGAAATCTATACGATTTCCCCAATTTTCTTCAAGGACACGGACAACAGCAAGAGTTTCTTCTAATGCAATAACATCAATGCGAGCTTTAAAATTTTTATCTCCGCCAACACTATCTACATTGTTATAAAATTGTTGGATTGAACCATGTTCAAGTTTTCCATCAAGGTATCCAAACAAAACCGCTTCGTCAATAAATAAATTTTTTGCATATTTACTGTTTCCTTCTGCAACACTTTTTACAAAATTCATAGCGGCTTTTTCCACTGCTTGATATTCTTCAATTTTTGCTCTCATATATATTCTCCCTTTAATTTTGTAAGATGATTTCAACTTTATATATTCATAAACTCATCTTGACAAACACATTATATTCTTATATAATCAGCATGTCAATAAAAGTTGCATACGCACATTAAAGTGCGATACTATCATAAAGTAGAGTGTTGGAGGAGATATGAATAAAAGATGTATAAATAATGAAAAATTGTGCGACACTGGTTTTAGTTATACTTTATCATTAATAAGTGGGAAATATAAAATGACAATTTTATATACTTTAATGGAATTTGAAGTTGTGAGATATAATGAATTAAAAAGATATATAAATGGAATAACATATAAAACACTTACAAGTGCTTTAAGAGAATTGGAAGATGACGGACTTGTTATCAGAAAGGAATATCCACAAATACCACCAAGGGTTGAATATAGTTTGTCTCAAACAGGAAAGTCTTTAATGCCAATTCTTGATCAAATGTGTGAATGGGGTGATAAGAATAGAAAATAATTAGAAATTGAATTGTTTTTAACTCGTCATCTTTAATTTTTAAATATAAAAATAGCAATAATGAATGAAATAAGAAAATCAATTTAACAAAAAATTAATTAAAATAAATCTATACAAATATTGTGTATAGATTTTTTATTTTTAAAGATTTTGCACACAATTTGTTTTATTTTTTAAATATATTTTGGATATGTAAAAATGTTAGCAAATAATAAATATAGAATGGTTATAATATTTATATTGATTATATATAATTATTATATATATATACTTAATATAGTATTTATACATATTATTTTTCTTATTTATTTTTTATTTGCATTATGGCTAAAGTTGTGTTATATTAAATAAAGATTTTTTTTATAAATTTAAAAAATCAAATGAGGAGTGTGTTATGGATGCTGTCCAGATCATTAATTTTGTCGTCTCTACTTTATTTACGGTTTTGTTATCATACAAAATTGTTATAGGTATAATAGGACTTTTTGCGAAGAAAAGATTTCCTGAAGCGAAGAAAAACCATACTTTTGCAGTGCTTATCGCAGGAAGAAACGAAGAAAAAGTTATAGGACAATTAATTGAAAGTATAGCAGCAACAAATTATGATAAAAAACTTTTAAGTGTTTTTGTAGTTGCAGATAATTGTACTGATAATACTGCCAAAGTAGCACGAGAAGCAATTGAAAAAGCACAACTACATGATGGGGCAGTTTTTGAAAGATTTAATAATGAAAAAATAGGAAAAGGATATGCTCTTGACTTCTTGTTAGAGAAAATAAGAGAAAGAGAAAATTTCCACGAAGAGGAATTTGATGCTTTTGTAATATTTGATGCTGACAACCTTTTAGATGCAAATTATTTTTATGAAATTAACAAAGCACTTGATGCTGGATATGATGTTGCAACCACTTATAGAAATTCAAAAAATTTCAATACAAATACAATCTCAGCCAATACCGGAATGATGTTTTTAAGAGAATGTCGTTTTCTCCACACTCCAAGAGCAATTTTAAATTCAAGCACATTTGTTTCTGGAACAGGATTTATGGTCAGTTCAAAGGTGCTTAATACTGATACCGGTTGGAAATATACAACGCTTACAGAAGATATAGAGTTTTCATCATGTCAGATTGCAAAGGGAAGAAAAATTACATATTGTGATGATGCTATTTTTTATGATGAACAACCAGTAACATTTAAGGCTAGTTGGAACCAAAGGTTAAGATGGCAAAAAGGCTTTTATCAATGTTTTTCAAAATGCTTTTTATTGTTAGGGTCAACATTCTTTTCTAGGCATTGGTTTGCTTCTTATGAAATGATGGTAATGATTTTTCCTTTATCACCTGTTACACTTTTTTGGTCAGTTTTTTATAACATATATCTTTTTATTAAATATTTAGTTTCTGCAATTCCGTTTATGAATTCGTTTTTTATGTATGCGATTGTGGGAATTGTTTCCTCCTTAATAATGGGTTACATTTTATTTTTCCTTTATGGAATGTTGATTTTGATAATGGAAAGAAAAAGGGTTAAATGTAGTTTTTGGAAAAAGATTAAATATAGTTTAACATATCCAATTTTCATGGCAACATATGTTCCAATTTCTATTGTTTGCTTGTTTAAAAAAGTCAAATGGAAACAAATTCCACATACTGATTCAAGAACTATTGAGGATATAAATAAAGCAGATAAAGCGGTAGTATTAAAAAATAATAGTGAAACAAATGATAAATAGAAATATTAAATAGTAGAAACTGTACGTACATAAGGACAATTCTAGAAATCTTAAACGAACAAATTATGCATAAAATTTGTTTAGTTTAAATAAAAATATTTTAATCTTAATTAAAAATTATTTAAAATATTGAAAATCTATAAAAGATGTGTTATATTATTTTTAGGTTAATGTCAGAAGTTGTTTATAACAACATATTAAAGATTACTTAAGCCATTAAAGGGGGAGAAATGGAAAGAAAATCTTTTGAAAGAGGAACTGTTAGTGGTGGAATTACAAGAATAGTGATTGCTTGTGTTGCTATCATAGTTGCCACTATTGTTCTAATAAATGCAATTCAAACATGGGATCCAGAAGAAATTGGTGGCAAAGTTTTCATGTGTGTTATTTCGGGAATACTAATTATAGCGGCTGTTTTATTTATCATAAATGGTATAAAGATGGTCATAAATGGTAAAAAGTCGCTGGTAGTATCAAAGAAAGGACACTCTGAGCGAGGGCGCATAATTGATTTAGTTGTTACAGAAGTAACTGAAAATAATAATGGTGCGATAACAAGATATAATATTTATACCCTTAAATTTGAATATACAGATGATTTTGGAAATTTATGCGAAAACTCTGAGCAAATTAGTGAAAAGTTTTATAATAAAATGCAAGGGATGCAACTTGTGCCTATATTAGTATTGGGAGAGCGTGCAATTTTTGACAGAAAGAAGTTTGAAGAAGAAAATTTTATGAATAATTAAAACGAGTATATAACTCGTTTTTTTTATTTAATTTTATTTTATTTAAAGGTGAGTATTTGCTATAATCAATCAAAGGAGTGATTATTATGGTAGGTAAATATAAGGTTATTACTTTATGTGGAAGCACAAAATTCAAAGATGATTTTATAAGAGAACAAAAAAGACTTTCATTGGAGGGGAATATAGTAATTTCTGTTGGTCTGTTTGGTCATAGTGGAGATGATGAAGTTTGGAATGACAATGTCAAAGAAATGCTTGATGATATGCATAAAAGAAAAATAGATATGGCAGATGAAATTTTTGTTATAAACAAAAATGGTTATATTGGTTCAAGCACAAAATCAGAAATTGAATATGCTTTAAAAAACAATAAAAAAGTGAATTATATGGAGCCGCAAAAGTAAAAAAATAGACAATACATAAAAGTTTGTCTATTTTTTTTTACAGAGATTAAAACAAATAAAAGTTAAAGCATTTTATATTATAATGTAATAAAAAGAAAAAATAATGAAAAATATTGTGGAGTTTTAATGAAATTTTCTGAATATAAACATAATTGAAAAAAGTAGATGTCCCATAAAAGATTTACACTATAGTAAGTAAAATTGGATTTTTACATTGTTTGGAAAATGATGTTTTATACCTACAATTTTGAAACCACATAAATCAACAAAATTTATATTTAGGAATTTATAAAGGAAGAGTCTAAAACATAAAATGTTGCTTTATAGGTATATCGCTTTAAGCCATTATCAAAAACTAAAAGTTTATAATAAGCATTAGTGCTTTCCGAATAATTTATATTAATATTAATTACCATTTTATAATTATACCACCAAACAGTTCCGTCATTTACTGTATAGTCATTTATTTCTATTATATCAGATGCTAAGTTTCCATTTTCATCAGTAATAATAAAGGTTATATCTTTGTTAGCAAAATAAAGCATAACCAGAGTCTCAATTGGGGTTAAAGTGATTTGGATATTTTGAGATCCTTGATAAACCGTTATTGCTTCATCTTTAGAAAGTTCTATATTTTTTATACTAATATTTATTATCTCTCTTACATTTCCGCAATAAGCAAATATTCTTGTTTCACCATAAGAACATGTTGTAATAAGACCCTTATCATCAACCGTTGCAATATTTTCATCTTTAGATTCAAAAGTTACATTTTCTTTTCTGCTATAAACAGGATCATATTCAAATTTTAATTGATAAGTTTCTCCAATATTATAAAAAACGATATCATAATTTTCAAAATTTAACCCAATAGGTGTTTCTTGTTCATACTTTTCATCAGCAAACAATATAGATGAGGTTACAATATTGCCTATAATGAAACTGCATTGAAGACCTATGAAAATTATAAGAAGAACAAAAACAATATTGCCTAGTTTAAATGGACCACTAGATTTAAGAATTTTAAATTCATTCAAAAAATCAAAGATAAAGGCAATTAACAATAGTGAAATTTGAACAAGTCCGACAATGAAAAAATGTTTAAAGATATTGTCTTGCATTATAACGATAGATGAGATATTTAAAGCGATCAATCCTAACAATAAAATAAAATTTATTATTTTTAAAACTTTTATTGTTAAACTTTTATTATTTATAAGCAGAATATATAATTGTAATATAACGAAGGCGATAGAGAAGCTTAATAATATTCCAATTCCATATGGTGGAATATCATCTTTTAATATACTGTATCCAACGCAAATATCAATCAGAGCAAAAAAGCAAAAAAGACACTCAACTATTGGTATATAATATTTTTTAAAGAAAGTGTAAAACTTTTCATTAGAAGTAAGTTTCTCTTGTTCTTTATTTTGCCCAAGAAGTTCGCTAATGCTAATATTAAATATATGGCTTAAACTTCTTAATGAACTTATGTCAGGTTCACTTTGATTTAACTCCCATTTGCTTATAACCTTATTTGAAACATGTAAAAGGGAGGCAAGCTCTTTTTGCGTCATAGAGTTGTTTTTTCGTAAAGATGAAATTTTTTTCCCTAAATCAAATTCTTCCATATTAATTCCTTTTTATTTAATAAAGTATATATTAATAATGATTTATTTGCAATATTTTTAATTCTATGAAATAGAGAATTCGGCTTATTTATAAAGAATAGAATAATTTTCAATATAATTAAACTTAAATTAATAAAATATTTTCATTTTTTTATGAAAATTAATTAAAAAATAAAAATTAATAAAAAATATTTTATTTAAAAGAAATCTATGCTATAATAAACTAGATTTTATTGTTAAGGAGAAAAAATGAAAAACAAAGCAATTACTAGCAGAGATGTAGATTTTGCAAAATGGTACACAGACATTGTTAGAGCGGCAAGACTTGCTGATTATTCAACTGTAAAAGGTTGTATTGTTTTTGAACCTAATGGTTATGCCATCTGGGAAAAAATGCAAAGTGTATTAGATAAAAAATTTAAAGAGTTAGGTCATAAAAATATTTATATGCCACTTTTAATTCCACAATCATTACTACAAAAAGAATCGGATTTAATTGAAGGTTTTGCTCCAGAAGGTGCATGGGTTACTGAGGGTGGAAATAAAAGACTTGAAGAAAAATTAATGGTTAGACCTACAAGCGAAACTTTATTCAGTGATTATTATGCGTCAGTTGTAAAATCCTACAAAGATTTACCACTTTTGTATAATCAATGGTGCAATGTAGTTCGTTGGGAAAAAGAAACTAGACCTTTTTTAAGAACGAGAGAATTTTTATGGCAAGAGGGGCATACTGTTCATGCAACTGCAGAAGAAGCAGAAAAAGAAGCCTTGCAGATGCTTAATGTTTATAAGGATTTTTTTGAAAATTATTTAGCAATTCCTGTTATTGTTGGTAAAAAAACAGAAAAGGAAAAATTTGCTGGCGCAGAATATACATATACCGTAGAATCTTTAATGTATAATGGAGTTGCTCTTCAAAGTGCAACATCTCATTATTTTGGTCAAAAATTTTCTAAGGCTTACAACATAACATTTTTAAACAAAGAAAACAAACTTGAAAATGTTTATCAAACATCATGGGGTTGCACAACAAGAATGATTGGTGGATTGATTATGGTTCACAGTGATGATAATGGGCTTGTTCTTCCTCCAAAGATAGCACCTCGTCAAGTGGTTATTGTTCCTATTGGCAAAGAAGAAGAAATCTTAAATCTTGCAAAAGAAATCAATAAAAAATTGAATGAAAACAACATTATTTCATTTGTTGATGATAGTGAAAAATCACCTGGTTTTAAATTTGCAGAACATGAAGTAAATGGTATTCCTGTAAGAGTTGAAATAGGAATGAGAGATTTGCAAAATGGAAAATTGTGTCTTGCAAGAAGAGATACTAGGGAAAGAATCTTTGTAGATAAAGATGTAAATATAGTAGAAAGTGTGCAAAAACTTTTAGACGATATACAACAAAACTTATACAATACTGCACTTGAAAGAAATAAGAAAAAAACTTATGAGGCATACAACATAGAAGATGTTGAAAAGATTATGAATACTCAACCAGGATTTATTAAGGCAATGTGGTGTGGTGATGAGGCATGCGAACTTAAGATGAAAGAAATAAGGGGAACAAAATCTCGTTGTATTCTTGAAAATGAAAAACCTATATCTGATAAATGTGTTGTATGTGGAAAGAAAGCAAAACATTTGGTAGTATGGGGAATTCAATATTAATTTTAATTTATATAACAAAAAATAATTGTTAAAATAAAAAAATAAAAAGAATGATTGTTTTAATATCATTCTTTTTTATTTGTTATATATTTTATTTAATTTAATTATTTAATTTAATATTTTTATTAATTAATTTATTTTTGTTAATTATCATCATCTTTTAATATACTTGTTTGATTCAATAAAGATTTTAAAGCTCTGTATCTATGTGATACATGATTTTTTTCTTCAGATGAAGCTTCTCCAAAAGTTTTTTGTAAGTCATCTGATAAAAACAAACAATCATATCCAAAAGAGTCGTTTCCTATTTTTGTTGTGGTAATGTTTCCATAAGTTTTTCCATCACCTATTTTATAGGTTTTATCTGGAAAGTATTCAACTATAACACATTGAAAATAAGCTTTTCTATTGGTAATGTTTTTCATTACATTTAAAAGTTTTAATCTGTTAGCCTCGTCATTTTCATGAGTTCCGCTATATCTTGCACTATATACTCCAGGCTCGCCATTTAAAGCTTCCACACAAAGTCCGCTATCATCGGCTATTACAGGGTAGTATAAAGATTTTTTTGTTAAAAATTTACTAATTGTTCTAGCTTTAATTAACGCATTTTCTAAAAAAGTTTTTCCCGTTTCTTCTATTTCTTCTGTATAACCAATATCTTTTAAAGTTAAAATTTCTTGATTGTTTAACATTTGTTTGATTTCTTCTATTTTATGTTTGTTATTTGATGCTAATACTATTTTCATTTTTACTCCTTATTTTCATTATAAACTTTTTCGCGTTTCAAATCAAATTTCTAAAAAAAGTTTAAATATCATTTTCTATATGATATAATATTTTAAATTAACTTATTGGACAGGGGAAATTATGGCTACATTTATTTTAGCAAGTTGCTTGTTTACAAGTGTAAGAGATGAACAAGGGAATAAGTTTTCAATTCCTATGGAAAACATAAATCAAATAGTTACAAATATTGACAAATTCACACCCAAAAAACGAAGATTTGTTTTTATAGCAAATGATCCGACTGCTTATCAAGATAATGATATGAGAGGGAAGGTTTTGTTTGAATCTTTTGATAAAACTGGACTTGGTTTTAAAGAATATGTTGTTTTAGATGGTAGAAATGAAAATTTATCAAGTTCTATAATTAAAGATGCTGATTTGATTTTTATTTCAGGCGGTAAAATTTTGTGTGAAAATGAATTTTTGAATAAAATTAATTTTAAAAAATTATTAATAGATTTCAATGGACTTGTTATTGGAACATCTGCCGGGGCTATGAATTTATGCAAGACCATTTGCAATTTCCCAGAAGAAATAGCAGATTTACAAGAGCCACGATTAGTGAATGGTATTGGAGTAAGTGAAAGATATTTAATTCCACACTTTGATGGAAAAAATTGTAAATATGAGTTTTCGTGTGAAGAATTTGATATTGTTAAAGATTATATTTTGCCATATAGTTTTAAGTTTGAATTGACAGCTTTGACAAATGGGGCATATATTTTGTTAAACGATAATAAAGAAAAAATATTCGGCGAATATTCAATTATAAAAGATGGAAAAGTTAAAGTAATAGAAAATAGTAAGTAAAAAATAAAAGAGAAATTGTACCTCATTTATATGCATTTTTTGATAAATGAGTCTAGACAAAAACTCTTTTATATAGTAAAATAGAACAAAGGAAGAAAAAATGGAAGAAATATCAAGATATCATAGACTATATAAGTTTGAAAATGGAGCAACTTTAATTTATTACAAACATAATGTAAATAATACAACTCAATTTGTTGTAGGTTTTATTGGAGGTTCTCGCAGAGATGGAAAAATAAAAGGAACTGCACATTTTTTAGAGCATATGTTATGCAAAGAAACACCTAAATTCACAGCAACACAATTTAATAAATTTGTAAGGAATAATGATATAAAATCAAATGCGTTTACATCTGAAAATTATTTAGTTTTATATGCTGATACACCAAATTCAAATTTAACTGAAACTTGCAAAGTCTATAGAAAACTATTGACAAACAAAAATTTCAATCAAGGATCTATTGATTTAGAGCGTATGGCAATAAATCAAGAAATTTTGATGTCAAAAGAAGAAGATGGAGATTTTGAAAACATAAAAAGATTAATTCAAAAAAATTTTAGGGAAAATGCAATATTAGGGACAAGTAAATCTATTTCAAAAATAAATGAAAAAGTATTGCAAGATTATATTGACAAAAACTTTGTTTCAGAAAATTTAGTTATTTCTGTTGTAAGCAATTTGGAATTTGATCAAGTCAAAGATATTGTAGAAAAGAATTTTGTTCATTATTTCCCATCTAACCCTGAATTGAAAAATAAGCCTGTTAAGGCGCTTTACTATTCTCCAGCAAATATAATAGTTGCAAATTATATAAAAGATTGTCAAACAATAGACATAGAAGTTTCTTATGGTGTAAAACAAACGGAAAGAGAGGCAAATTTATATTCTTTAGTAGAGGACTATATTTTTAACGGCTTCAGTGGAAAGTTATTGAAAAGATTGCGTTCAGATAAGGGTTTAGTTTATAGTGCAAGTTTTTATCCTTTATGTTTACAAAACAATTTATCATTTAAATCTATTAGTGCGTCAACAAGCAAAAAACATATTAATGAAGTTATTGACACTTTGGGAGAGATAATCGCAGATATTGTTAAAAATGGAATTTCAGAAAGAGATTATAAAGATTTTAAAAAGATGGTCGCTTCTGTTGAAGAAAGAAGATCAGGAATAAAAACAATAAGTCCTTTGGTTCTTCTTGATAGATATGTTGATAATAGTGAAATATTCTTTAATAATCAAATTCATGTTGTAAAAAATTTAACCCGAGAAGAAATAAATAATTATTTAAAGAAAGTTTATAAAAAAGCAAATGTAATAGTTAGTATTGAAGGGAATTTTGATCCTAAGACTTTATATACCGTTCACGAAATAGAAAGACGTTTGCATGCAAAGCAATCAAAACTTCTTTATCATAGACCTAGTGAGATGATGGTTGTGCCCCACGATTATTCTTTTTTGAATAAACACATATCTGATTATTATTTACTTAAATTAGATGAAAGTGGATCTTTAGGATTTATAGATGGAAATTACTTCTCTAATATAGTATTTGAAAAGTTGCAAAAAGCATTACTTAATTCAAAAGCAAACTCACAAGTAAAAGAACAAACAGAAAAAACTGAAAATTATGATATAGAATTAGATAAAGGTGAAATGAAAATAACAGAAATAGATAATGATAGTATGAAGGAGATGCATAAATAAAATTTATATAATCAAAATCTAAATAAAAATAACGAAAATGAAAATTATTAAAAAAATGTGGGAAAGCCCACATTTTTTATTATAAAAATATATAAAATTAAAATCAAAAATTAAATTGAAGGAATTTCAAAATTTTCTCTTACTATTTCAACAACATTATCAAAGTCTTTTTTTATTTCTTCATCTGTTGGAAAGAAAGGAAAAGGTTGATTATTTTCTATCCTTTTCAAAATTTCTTCTTTTATGTATAACTTTAATGCTTTTTTACAATCGTTTAAATTTTTGTATATAACATCTTTTATATGGAAGCCTGGAACAAAGCCATGATATTCATTATTTTCTCGTGTATAGACATAAGGAATAGAGACCATGCCGTTTTCTACTGATGTTGCTGGTGGAACGATGTTTTCAAAATTTTTTATATATTCATTATATCCTTTCATAATCCCTCTTTTAAAAGTAATTTGGCAAACTGATTTGTTTTACTTGCAATAAGCATACCATTTTTAAAATAAAAAGTCAAAATAAATTATTTAAGATATAAAAAACTAAAACAAATTTAATATCAATATATGAACTTTATTGTTTTAAAAATAATACACTAATATTATGGAAAAAATAATAAATTATTTAGATTATCAATTTTATTTGCTTCAAAAAGAAATAAAAGAGCTTTCACCATCTCAACTTTTTGAAAAGATTAAAGCAAATTACAAATCATTACCTCTTGAAATTAAAAAGATTCTAGAAAATTATTTTGATAGATTTTCATTTTGGGGCAGTTTACATGAAAAGCAGAATGACTTTAATGAAATAGAAATAAAAGCCAAAACTTTATCTTGTCATATTGATGATTTTGTGTGGTTATATAACAAACTTTCAGATTATTCTTCAAAGCATCTTTTATTTTCTATTTTAAATAACTTTGTAAACTATGATTTTAAAAATTTAGGCGACTCCATAAAAAGAGTAGGAAAACATTATTTTGATTTTGACATATTGCCAAAATGTGAAAATGAAGTTTTTGTTGATTTAGGGGCATACACAGGTGATACAGTTTTAGATTTTTTAAATTGTTATAGTATAGACTGTTATAATAAAATTTATTGCTACGAGATAACACCATCAGTATTTGAAATTTTAAAGAAAAATTTATCGTCTTATAAAAATATTGTTTTTAATAACAAAGCAGCTTCAAACGAAAATGGGTTTATTTCAGTAAAGGATAATTTAATAGACAAATCAGCAAACACAACAATCTGTGATGGAAGTGCTAAGATTAAAAGTGTTTGTATTGATGAAGATATAAAAGAAAAAATAACAATAATAAAGATGGACATAGAAGGAGATGAAGAAAAAGCGCTGATAGGTTGTAAGAATCATATAAAAGATGATAGTCCTGTGTTAATGATTTCAATCTATCATAACAATGATCATTATTGGAAAATTCCTAAACTTATATATAAATTTAACAAAAAATATAATTTCTATCTAAGAAATTTTGGTGGAGAACTTTATCCAACAGAGATTGTTTTATATGCAATTCCAAAAACTTTTAATAAGAAAAAATAATAAAATAAAAAGATTATAGCTTTTAACTATAATCTTTTTTGATTTTTTAAAGTTTTTCAATATCTTTATGTCTTTTAAAGTTTTGTTAAAGCATTCCATGTATTGTTTCCAACAATACCATCTACAACAAGATTGTTGTTTTTTTGAAAATTTTTAACAGCAGTTAAAGTTTTGTTTCCAAATATTCCGTCAATATCTCCCACAGGATATAAATTACTTTCTAAAAGTTGTTGTAAAAATTTTACATATGCTCCACGATAATTAATTTTTAAAAGTGGATAAGGTGATAGTGTCAATAAAGTTTTCCATGTATTTTTTCCAACCAATCCATCTTGTGTAAGAGAATTTTCTTTTTGAAAACGTAAAACAGCATCCTGTGTTTTATTTCCCCAAATTCCATCAATGGTCAAGTTATTGCCATATTGATTTAAGATAAATTGCAACAAAAATACAAAATTGCCTTTGTCGCCAAGCCTTAAAAGTGGATAATTAGAGAGGTTATCTCTTGTAATAAAATCAACACCTAAATAATCGCAAACCCCATGACAAGCCTCTTCGCCAACTTCTGTTTGGAATAATGGATTAATCATAAGTTGGGCTTCTCTTAAATTGGTCATAAAGCCAGATTCTATTAATGAAGATGGACAATTAACATTTGAAAGAACTCCAACATTAAGAGTTTTGACACCTCTTCCATTTTGTTCTGTTCCTTTTATTAATTGATTGTAAAGGTCTTGTGCAAGTTGTCTACTTTGAGTTGCTTTTATATTTGAAGGGGAATAATAAACTTCAAGCCCAGATGCTGAATTAAATGAAGTTCCGAAAGCATTATAAGCAAAGGTTACTAAAAGTGTTAAGTTTTGAGAATTTATCCTGCGAACTCTTTCTGAGATTGATATATCTTGTAATTCAGGTTTTACATCAAAAACAGAGAAGTCTTGTCGCATACAAGCTTCAATAAATTTATTTTTTGCGGCTCTATTAAATTCATTTTCATAAATTTGCCTGTTAAGTCCAGGAACAACAGGAGTTCTTTTTCCTGCAGTTGGAGGATTAACACCATGCTCATCATTTGCGCCAATATAAAAATCTTCGTTTGCCATTTCATCTCCTTTTATACAAAAATTTATATGCAACGTGAAAATGGAATGTTATTTTAAATTGATTGATTTTGTTACATTGCATGTTTGATTTTTATATGGGTATATGATATAATAGATATGTAATACGGAGGATTTAATGAAAAAGTTAAAATTTTATAGATGTAAACATTGTGGAAATGTAGTCGTTAAATTAGTTGATAGTGGTGTTCCTGTGATTTGCTGCGGTGAAATAATGCAGGAAATTAATGTAAATACAACAGACGGTGCAGTTGAAAAACATAAACCAGTTGTAAGCATTAACGGGAATAATGTTAAAGTTGTGGTTGGCGAAGTTTTGCATCCCATGACAGAAGAGCATTATATTTCATTAATCATTTTAGAAACAAATAATGGTTTTTATGTAAAGAATTTAATGCCAAACAACAAACCTCAAGCTGAGTTTGTATTATCAGAAGGGGAAAGTTATGTAAAAGCTTATTCATATTGCAATTTGCATGGAATGTGGTCTGACTAAAGAAGGGAGAAATGTTAAAAAGCAGAAAAATTTATAGAATATTAATTCCAATTTTTGTTATGAGTTCTATTATAGGAATTCCATTAAGTTTCTCATACATGGCGGTAAAAGCAAGTCAAGTTAACAGAGAAGGAGATACAAGGTTTTTTAAAAACTCATTATTTATGGATATGCATTCAAGTATCTCTTCCGATCCAATATTAATAAAAATGAAAGATTTTACTTATGAGGAATCTATAGAAGTAAAAAAGGCGATTTCTCAAATAGATGAATTATCAGACAATTTAAATTATATTTATGAAAATGATTCAAAAGGAAAGCCTATAAGAGTTATTTATATAAATAATAATGTTGAATTACCAAATACTATTGGAGGAACAACTAAATATAAAGCAGATGATTTAAGTGCTGAAATTTTATACCCAATTGAAATAAATATAAGAGAGGGATTAATAAACTATGTTTATAGTGAAGATCATAGTAAAACATTGCTTGCATCTGTTATTACTCACGAAATGATGCATACATTAGGTTTTTCAGATTTAAAAACAGAAAAATGGCTAGGTCAATCAATTATGTATTATAATTTAAGTGACTCAAGTGACCATGGTGTTGCAGGGTTAACAGAACAAGATAAAAAAGACATAATCTCAGTTTATGGAGAAAGCGAAGATTTGGAAAATATTTAAAAAAAAGAGAACAGATATTTGTTCTCTTTTTATATTTAATTAATTTTTAACTTATTTTTTATTAATAATATCATTTTCATATTGTGTTTTAAAGCCCCTGTTAACTTCTGGTCTTAATTCATTAGGAAATTCAATATCATTTTTAATATCATTAACTATTTTTTGTAGTTTATTAGTAATAAAATATGGATCAGTTATGTCATATAAAACTTGAGAATGGCTTTTGCTGGAAATATATATGTCGCCAACTTTTAAGAGTTTGTCAATCCAAGATACTTTTAAAGATACAGAAGTTATGTCATTATAATAAATATTTATGATGTCGATTCCAATCACGCCAGATCTTATGATTATTCTCTCATTTGTAAAGGCATATTCAATATTTTTATGTTTTCTATTTGCACTAACAACATTTGCAAGCCATATCCAAACGGGAGTTAGGTGAATAATAAAGAATAAAGATAGTATGATAATTGCATAAACTGGAAGTTCTTCTCCAAATATAAAAAGAGTAGCAATAAACCCACCATCAAAAATTAGCCATATTAAAGCAAGTGGAAGCATACTGAAAATAGAAGATAGAATAAAAGCAGATTTTTTTGGTTTTCCTCTCCAAAGAAGTTGTTCTCCGTCATTAATCAAATCTTCAATTTTATTATTTTGCATTTTATCATTTTTGAAATAGTTTTCATCAATATTTTTCATACATTACCCTTATTTAATATAAATATGCTTTTTTATAAAAGTTTAGTTTATTTACATCTTGTATTTTAAATATAACATAAACTTATTTGAAAAGCAAAGGCTTTTCATTTGATTGTTTTTTTTCTGATTTAAGATTGATTTGATTAACTCTTTTATGATAGAATTTATACATAGATTAATAGGAGAATTTATGACAGCAAAAAACAAAATAAAAAAAGTGCAAAAGCGCCATCCTATAAGTTTTTTAATAGTTGTTGTGGTTTTGGTGGTAACTGCAATTGCAGGATATTTCACTTGTAAACATTTAACTCAAAATGATAAATTTGAAATAATAGGCGAAAAAACAATTACTCTTACAGTAGGAAGTGAGTATGAAGATGAAGGTGCTAAAGCTATTGCTTTTGGAAAGGATATATCAAGTCAAATAAAAGCAGAATCAAATGTTGATTTTAATAAGATTGGGGAATATTACATAAAGTACTCCGTTGATAATATCTTATATAAAGATGTTTATCGCTATAGATATATTAAGATTGTGGACGTGTCAGAATGAGCAATAAAAAGGTTGTAGTTTTGACAGTTCTTTTAGCCATAGTTTTCTCAATATTAGGCTTTGCAGGTGGTTTTGCTGGTTACATATATTTTAATAAAGCTGAATCTGATATTTTGTCAATCGGAGATTTGCGTATTCATTTTATGACTTTAGGAAATCGTTATTCTGGAGATTGTATATTGGTTCAAAGTGGAGATACTGATATATTAATAGATGCAGGTTCTCGTCCAGGATCAGCAGAATCAATAATTGATTATGTGGATCAATATGTTCAAGATAATACACTTGAGTTTGTAATTGCCACTCATTCTGATAGAGATCATATCGCTGCTTTTCCAAGTTCAACAAGCACTGAAGGAATTTTTGAACATTATAAAGTTGAAACAATAATTGATTTTCCTCTTACAAACAAAGATAGAGAAGATGTGGCTATTCTTGACAGCTATTATACCGCTAGAGATAATGAGGTTTTGGAAGGGGCTGTGCATTATAATGCTTTGGAGTGCTATAATAATGAAAATGGAGCAAAGAGAGTTTATCAAATATCTGACAATGTTGAAATGGAAATTTTATATAATTACTATTACGAAAATAAAGCATCAAATGAAAATGATTATTCAGTATGTTTAATGTTTAATCAAGGCGAAAATCACTATTTGTTTACAGGAGACCTTGAAAAAAGCGGAGAAGAACATTTGGTTAGTTACTATAATCAAAATCAAGGGGGATTGCCTAAATGCATACTTTATAAAGCAGGGCATCACGGCTCACCAACTTCTTCAAGCCCAGAACTTATGAGTCAAATTCAACCTGAATATGTTGTTGTATGTTGTTGTGCTGGGACAAGCGAGTTTACAGATGTTAAAGATAATCAATTTCCTTCTCAAGAATTTATAGATAACGTTGCTCCATATACTGATAAAATTTATATACCAACAGTAGTTGATTATTATGAGGAAAACGGCAAAACAATGGAAACATATAAACTTCTGAATGGTAATATTTTGTTTATTATAAATGGACAAAATATAAAAATAGAATTTTCTAACAATGATTTAATATTAAAAGAAACATCATGGTTCAAAGAAAATAGGGTGTGGCCAGAACAATAAAAAAAGATGTTTTTAAAACATCTTTTTTTTGTGATATCAATTTTGTTTTATAAAATCATGTTATATGATATAATCAAATAAGTTAAGGAGAGTAACTTGTATTATTTATTTTTTGATATAGAGTGTAGTGACGGAATACATATTTGTTCTTTTGGTTATTGTTTAACAGATGATAAGTTTAATGTTATAAAAAAGGAAGATATAGTAATAAATCCAGAAAGCAAATTTATTTTATCAAAGAACAGGAGAAGACCTAAAATAAACCTAGCATATAGCGAAGAATTTTTTGTTAAACAGAAAAATTTTTTAAGTCACTATCCAAAGATTAAAGATATTTTATGCAAAGAAAATCAGATAATTTTGGGACATAGTATTTTAAGTGATTTTCATTTTTTGTATAATGCTTGTGAAAGATATTCTCTTCCTAACTTGGAATTAACAGGGTTTGATATTCAAAAGTTATATCAAATATATTTCAATAAAAAGAATGTTCAATCGCTAGAGAGTATATTAAACGAGTTAAATATTGAAAATAATAAAATAAGACTTCACAAAAGTTGTGATGATGCTTTTGCAACAATGCTTGTGGCAAAAAGAATTTGTGAAATAGAGAAAATATCGCTTGATACTATTGTTAATAAATATAAAGATTGCTTTATAGATGGAAGAAATTTAAAAATAAAGAATAAGAAAAAATCTTTTAATGAAGAAATTGCCCAATTAAGAAAAGATTTGCTAAAAAATTACAAATTAAAAATTGCATTTTCAGAAGATTTTAAAACGTTAAGTAAAAAAGAAAAAATTGAAATCATAAAAGGAATGTTTTCCTATGGTTATGATTTTACAGCTAAAGTTAATGAATGTAATATTTTTGTTAAGGGCAAAGAAAAACAAAACAGAGAAATATATTGCGATAGGTTAATAGGTAGAGGACAAAACATCAAAAAATTATCATTTAATGAATTTTTAAAAATGGTAGAAACTAAGAATGATTTATTAAAGGGATATCAGGGGGATATACAAATTAAAAAATTAGGTTAATACAATGTATATAAAAAATATTTTTTTTCAATAAATATTGTTGACAAATATGATTAAAATATGTATAATCACTATTGCAATCAAAAAATATACCATTTAATCCCTCATCCTTGGTATATTTAAAAATTGTAATATGTTATTTAAAGAACTTAAATAACAAATTGTTTATAGAGATGTAGCTCAGCCGGTTAGAGCACCACCCTGATAAGGTGGGGGTCGGTGGTTCGAGTCCACTCATCTCTACCAATAAGAAGTGTTTATAACACTTCTTTTTAATTTTAACTTTAATGAATTTGAAAAATATTTACTATTGATTATGTTAAAAAACATCTAGCCAATTAAGTGCATAATGATTTAATTAGTTTTGATGATTTTTATTATAGCATTTATATTAAAATTGTTTATATCAATATCATTGCTTGTTTTAAATAATTCCCACTTATCTTTAATCATAATATCTATGTAACAATTTTCAGTTTTTTATTTTTCATAAGTCTTCTATCAAAATTATATTAATTTTAAAAATAAAATTAAAAAAGTTTGATTTTTTTTACTAAAATGTGTAAAAAACAGAATGTTTGTTTAAGGTACTTGCTTTTTATTTTTAAATATGCTATAATAATAACGTACGAAGGTGCAGTATTCTAGTCATTATCTATATATTAGGAAGATGAAATGTATGGCATCGATGGCATATCTGTGAAGTTTCTGGTGTTTGCTTTGATTGCCCAAATTGGGGTAGATGCTGGAAGTTAAGATTATTGGGCGCACTATAACGGCATATAGTACCCGACCCAATTTTCGTGGAGACTCAGCAGGGTGAATTGCTCACTCTCTGAGAAGAACCTGCAATGCGGTAAAAGTCGTGTGCAGCGTAGCCTACTTTGAGTGGATATATGGGGATTAAGTATCAACGCACAAAATTTATTGGCCGATAAATATTGTGCCTGCTTATGAAACTATATCTGCAAAACAGGAGAATAATATATAGAAGTGTTAAGGAAAACTTCTAGACTGTTACACCTAAATTGTAGACATTATAAGGATTATAGTGTGTTCTAAGTGGCGATTCGGTGAAATGTCTTGCTTAAAAGGAAACTGCTTAAACGGTGACGTTGAGTGCGAGAATGGGAAATCCAACCGAACCTATGACACAAGGTTTACTTATAATGTTGCCTTCTTATAGAGCCTATCAAGGGCTCTATATTTTTTGAAATATAAGAAACATTTATATGTTTCTTTTGAATCTTATAAAACATTATAAAAAGTTTGTAATGTTTAATATTAATAATTAAAATAAATATTAGGAGAAAA
>CALWRN010000037.1 GCA_944383975.1 uncultured Clostridia bacterium
ATCCCATAACATAAGTTAGTAAGTGCCGTTGTAGACTACAACGTTGATAGGTCGGAGGTGTAAGTACAGCAATGTATTCAGCTGACCGATACTAATAGCACGAGGGCTTAATCACGGAAAACTTAGCTTCTTAGTTTCTATTATGTAGTTGTCAGGGTTTTATAATCAACCTAAAAATGATTAAAATACTTGACAAATATTAAATGAAAGTATATAATCATAACATAATTTCAGTAATTCCAAGTTTTGACTTGTAATTATACCATATCCAGTGGCGATAGAGAAAAGGATCCACCTGTACACATACCGAACACAGAAGTTAAGCTTTTCATCGTCAAAAATACTTGGCTGGTGACGGCCCGGGAAGATAGAACACTGCTGGATTATCATTAAAGCGAGTGCATGAGCTCGCTTTTTTGTTTGCAATGATTTTATTTAAACCTTTTATGTCTATGTTAATATAACAGTAAAATTTAATATTGACTTATTATAATGTTTATATCATATTTTTTATAGGCGTGATACCTAAATTAATTTAAAAATCTCATACTAGTAAATAGGTTTTTAGATTACAGTAATTTTTGTTGTGTTAAAAATAATCTTCTATAACTATGATGATTGCGTATAAATTAAATCATTATATTAATTAACATCTTTAATAAATGATTTATTTTTGAATTCATCTTGTTATAAATAATAAAAGGGGAAAGATATAATGCTTAATAAAGTTAATGAAGAAAGAGAGTTTTTAGATTTGGATAAACTGAATGTAGAGAATGATGATTATTCAGATAAATATTTGCTAGGGAAATTAAAAGAAATAAGAGCTTTGATTTCTATGTTGCATGAAAATTGCTTTAAGTCAATATATGTTATTGAAAATAATCCAAAGATGAAAGATTTGTCAAATAAAACAGAAGAGTTGGAAGGTCTAAAGAATCTTTGTGAAACTTATATGGATAATATAAATCTATTTCTAAAAGAATATGATAATTTTAAACTTCAAAACATTACAACAGAAAATCCAAGTTATCAAAAATGGGCTAAAAATACTTCAGCTTATTTATATTATATAGAAAAAGATTATATAAAAATAGAAAACAAACTATATCCATTTATAAAAGAAATTGTTGATACAAATGAAGATATAGAAAATGAATAAAAAAATGATTGAGTTTTATTCAATCATTTTTTTTATTAGCATATTTATAATTTCTTTATCACGATCTGATAATTTATTATAACTATTTATTAAATTAATTTTTTCAATGCTATTTTTTTCATCTTCTTTTTCTGCAAAAAATTCTGCTAGTGATATTTTAAAAGCATAGCATATTTGCTCTAAGGTTTTTATGCTTGGCTGTGTTTTTCTTGTAAACATATTTGCTAGAGTTGATTGCGTAATACCTGCTTCATCAGCAAGTTTATATACCGACCATTTTCTCTCTTTTCTTAATTTGTCTATTTTTTCTAATACATCTATCATATAAAGATAGTATCATACATTTGAAATATAATTATAACCCATAAGTGTTGACAATTAATATACAAATGTATATAATTTAATATACAAAAGAAATAGTTAAAAAATATATGCAAGTTTTAAATTAATTTTTATTTATATAAATTAGGAGTAGGAAATGAATGAAAATGGAAGTTTTTTAAGTAGTGTAAGAAAATTTTTTACTATTTGTAATATTTTAGACACTATTGGATTATTTATAGGTTTTATTTTTTGTTGTATAAATATAGAAAAAGGCATAATTTCTGCATGGTATATATTGATTTTTATTGTTGGCATTATTTTTTATTTTATTTTTATGTTTATTTTTATGCGTTTATTAGAAATTATTTCTATTCATGAAGAAAAACTCAATATTCTTAATAAATACTATGATTTTTCTAAAGAAGAGGAAGAGAACAAAACAACTCATTGTGCAAGTTGCGGAAAAGAAATATCAGTAAGTGAAGAAAAGTGTCCTTATTGTGGTAAAGTAAGAAAAAGTGAAGAAGAGTTTTCTTATTTAAAAAATATAAGTTCAGAAAGCAACGAGAATATAACAATATGTCCTAAATGTGGCTATCAATTATTTGATGATGAAAAGAAGTGTTCTAATTGTGGTTGGGTGAAAGAAAAATAAATTCTTTCACCTTTTGTTTTCTTATTTGTTTGTTATTTATTTAAAGATATGCTAAACTCGTTTAGCGAGGTATATTATGAGTTTAGACTTATTTAATCATGAAAATATTGACAAGCACGAAGAAGATTGTGATTGTGAAGATTGTCAACATGAGCATGAAGAAAAATATGATGCAGATGGTGTGGACAACAAAGAGCATCTATTAGACATGTTTGAGCAAGCTGATATTTTATATGAAAATATAAAAGATAACACAGATGGTGCTTTTTCTATTTTAAAAAATCTAGAAAATAAAGAAGACGAAGATATTCTTGATGTTATTAGAATAAACTGCAATGAAGTTTTAGAAGTAGAAAAACAAACAAAAGAAATATATGAAAACATTAAAAAAATTGAACTTTCTTTAAAACAAAACTGCGAAAAAGTGTCTGATGGAAAAATTTCTTTAATTGAAGAATATTTTGAAGCACTTCAAAACTGCGAAAAAGTATCTTATGCAAGTTTTGAAAAACTACTCAAGAGGTTAAGTTAAAGTTATGAATGATATTTATCCTATTATTGAAAATTTTGATGATGAGGGAATAATAAACAAAAAAAATTATATTCAAAATATAAATAAAGAAGATTTAAACATTGATTTAATAAAAAATAAAAATATAGATTCTGTTTTATTTATTTTTGATAACGAATTTCCAGAATTTCTAAATAATCATACAAAAGAATTTTATGTCTTTAAAAATGGCAGTAACATTAATAAAGTCTATTTATATGAAGATAAATTTTTGTTGGCTTTTTCACCTTTAGGTGGGCCTGCTGCTGGTGGATTAATGGAAGAGTTAGGTTTTTTAGGAATGAAAAACTTTTTTGCATGTGGTTCAGCAGGACAAATAGACCATAGTATTGATAGTAAAAAATTTGTTTTGGTTGATAAGGCTATAAGAGACGAGGGAACTTCTTACCATTATTTGAAGCCATCAATTTATGTGGAAAGCGATAATGAATTGACTAATGCACTGGCTAGTTTTTTAGACAAAAGTGATTTTGACTACATTAAAAGCGCAACATGGACAACCGATGCCTTTTTCAGAGAAACCCCTAAGGCAGTAAATCAAAGAATAAAACAAGGTGCTGTATGTGTAGAAATGGAATGTGCAAGCTGGTGTGCTATTGCAAAATTTAGAAAATATAAATTTGCACAACTTTTATATTTTTCTGATGCAGTAAAACAAGAAGCTTGGCAATGGAATATTGATAAAAAAGAATTGAAAAATAACATTATAAAATTAATGATTAATTTTATGTTAAATTTTACAAAACAATCTGCTTTTTAAAGAAGATTGTTTTTTTTATAACAAAAATACATTATAGAAATTTTATGTTTTATATTTATGTTTACATTTTATAATATTGTTTGATATAATTAATAATAATTTATTTTATAATAGGGAGTATATTATGGATGCAAGGGACGAATTTTTAGAAATTTTTTATGACAACATTGAAAGAGATGGAAGTGATAAACTTCTTGACTGGCTTGAAAAATCTGATTTTTTCACAGCTCCTGCTAGTGGAAAGAGACACTCTGCTTACAGGGGAGGACTTTGTCAACATTCTATTAATGTTTATAAGAGATTTGTTAAATTATTACAAAGTGAATATGGTGATAACTGGACAAAAAAGGTTAGCCCTGAAAGTGTTGCTATTATGGGACTTTTGCATGATGTCTGCAAAGTGAATACCTATGTAGAAGATGTTAAAAATGTTAAAAATCAAGAAACAGGAAAATGGGAACAAAAACCATATTTTAGATATGAAGATAATTTACCTTATGGTCATGGAGAGAAATCGGTTTATATAATCTCTGCTTTTATAAAACTTTCTAGAGAAGAAGCTTTAGCAATAAATTGGCATATGGGTGAATATGATATAAGGGTTAAAAATGGCAGTTTTATGATGTCTGATGTTTATTATAAATATCCTATATGTTTTTTATTACATGTTGCTGATCTTACAGCGACATATCTTGATGAAAAACCTGCTGAATAACATTTTGTAAAAAAATTGAATAATTAGGGTTTTATTTAAATTTCACTATTGACAATCTTTTGACTTAATAGTATAATATAACTAAACATAAGGAGGGAAATCTCATGGCAGAGAAGGATCCAAAAAGAAATTTATCAGATGAGGATAACAGACTTATAGAAGATTCTGAGCATTTAACACGTATTGTGTCTACTTTACTTAAGACTTTTGAAGAGGATAAGGAAAGTTTAAGAAGTGCAGGGCGTAAATTGCAAGATGAACTTTTGAAATTAAAGAATTCTGCTAAGTCTAAAAAAGGAAAAGATGATATTCAATTTGTAATCCAATTGCTTAAAGATTATGGAGAGAAAAGAGTAGGCTCTAAAAATTTTGTTTCAAAATTAAAGAATCTTCTAGAGGTTAATTCAAAAGAAATTGAGTTATTAAGAAGACAAACTAAAGAAAAAGATTATACAATTGATAGAACTGGGAAAAAATTGACTGGAGCAACTGCAAAGATAAAAGAACTTCAAAAACAATATAAAGCAAAGGTTGCAGAAGTTGATAGAGTTTCTGAAGATGCTAAATTATCTATTGAAGAGAAAGATAAGCAAATTAAAAGATTAGAGTCTGAAATGGATGAATTAATTTTATACATGGATGACGAAGTGAAAAAAATAAGAGAAGAAGATAATGAATTTGCTAAATTAGCAGAAGAAGAAATTAATCGTATCAGAGAACAAGGCGAAAAAGATCTTGATGAAGCTTTTTCAATGATTGAAGCTGCAGAACGCAAAGTTAGAGAAAGAGAATATACTTTAAATAGAACACAGACTAAATTAACTAATGCAACAAGTAAAATTGCATCTCTTCAAAAAGAATACAAAAAGACTGTTGCCGAACTTGAACAGGTTAGAGGTGAAAATGCTGAAAATGCCTCACTTAGAGCAAACTTACAAAATAAACTTAATGGCTTAAGAAGAGATATTATAAGACATGAAATCTATAATAAATTCGGAATCGCTTTAGTAACTACTGATGGAATAGATAGAGTTCCAGCTGCTAGATATGAACTTTACAAAGAGATGAAAGAAACCAGAAAGTTAAGTAAAGAACAAAAACACAATAACCAAACAAGTGCATATAGTAGAAATATTCAAGATATTATAAGTTCTTTGGCAGATCAAGGTATAACTGAAACATATAAAAATATAGATAATATTATTAAAGATGAAATTCAACCAACATTGGTTAAAAAACATCCTTTTGAGGCAATTAAAACAATTAGATCAAAAGATGGTTCAAGAAAAGTTAATGACAAAACAAAAAAGAGTTTAGTTTTGAGATTGGCTTCACTAGGAGCAACTTTGATTTTAGGATTGGGATTATTAGTTTCAGCAGGAACAACTCTTGGAGTTAATTTAGGAAATGCTAATGATACAATTGGTAATCAACAAACTGTGATTACACAAGGAGCATACGAAAGCAAGGAAGAAACATTAAGTGCTATGATTAAGGAAGGTTCTGCATATATTTATGACACAGAAGAAAATGCAGATAAAAAAATGCAAGGCATGGGTGCTAATTCAAATGGATTTGTATCACTTACAGCTGATGATCATGTAGTTGAATTATACAATGAAATCAAAGATGCTAGTGAAAAAACTGCTGAGATAATTGTTCTTGATGAAGATGGGCAGGCTATTGATGGTGCTTATGTTCAAACACTTGATACGTTTGAAAGTGCAATTAAGAATAAAGATGAGAATTTGATGCAAGAATGTATCACAACACTTCAAGGATATGCAAATACAATTGGTAATGCTTCTAAAATAAGTAAAGTTAATAACGAAGAGATTGTAACTGCAAGTGCTAATACGTCTACTAACGTAACTTACTATCAACAAGCAAATCAAGCATGGAATGAAATGAATAGTTATCTTGATCAACAATATTCTGAAATCATTGATCTTGCTACTACTCCTGTTCTTGATGTAAATTTTGATGTTAACGAAATAAAATCAGACGCAGATTTAACAGATATTCTTACTAATGGAACTGGTGCAGTTAAAGATGTATTATCTTGCAAATATGAAAGAGAAACAGGAAAAGTTTCAATGCTTATTGAATGTGTTTCAATGAAAGGTTCTTATACTGTTGAGACAAAGTTTAATATGACTCCAAATCTTAAGGTTGTTGATAGTCATACAATTGCAAATGGAATGAAAGAAGCAGGATATAATATTACTTCAACTAAATTTGATACTACTTTATCTTCTGGACTTGAAGATACTAATGTTACAATGAGTGTTAATGGAGAAAAAGTTTCAGGTAAAGCAAAAATACTTTATAATATTGATGCTGTTTATTTTGAAAATCAAGGTAAAAATGGAACTACAAAAGTTACTGCTGATGCAATTGTTATGATAACACAAGAAGATGGAACTATTGAATATAGAACATTTGAATATGATACAAATATTGCAGGTAAAGTTGATGAGAAAGAAGTTGAAAGTGATGTTTTAACTGAACTTATCAATAAAATTAATGCATCTATTGATCAAGAAATTCAAGTTGATAATAATGTTGAAATGGAGAATGAATAATAAGATAAAAAGAGACAATAAAATGTCTCTTTTTTATTTTTATAATACAATATAAATAATAAATATTAAGAATGATTGTTTTTATAGAAAAAATTTTACTAATGAGATATAGAAATAAAAAATATGTATTATAAATAAAAGTTAGAAATTTAGTTAAAACTGAAAGAATGATGAAAAAATTGACTATAATTTTATGAATTGTAAAAAAATAAGCACTAGATAATGTATTATCTAATGCTTATAAAATATTTCTGGTGGAGAATATCGGAATCGAACCGATGACCTCTTGCTTGCAAGGCAAGCGCTCTAGCCAGCTGAGCTAATCCCCCGTATCTTTGATTGCTCTTAAATGTTATCATAAAATTTATAAATTGTCAACATTTTTATAGAAAAAATTAGATGTTATTATAAATTTATTAACTAGTTAATAAAATCTTTAAAATAAAAAACATTAAAAAGGGATTATAAATAATTATATATTAATGTAAATCCTATTATATTTATAGATTATTATATCATAAAAATTTTAAGTTTTGTAAAATTATAATTTTTTTTGCGTTTGCTATTGAAATATATTATTTTATGTGATATAATAAGACTAACGTGGAGGGGTTATGTCTAAATATTTGATAAAAATCTTATCTATATGTGCATTTGTAATTCTTTTCCCATTGATTATTGTCGGTTCTGCTTTATGTGTAACCGAAGCAATGGCATGCACATTAAAAGTTTTAAGTGGTGGTGTTGAAGGTGGTTATGGCGCATCATCTAATGTTTCTATTTTCATTAATAATGAAAAGCAAGATTTAAATGAAATCTCTGTAAAGAAAAATACAGAAGTTACTGTTACTTATGAAGGCGTTGGTTATGATTTCGTAGGTTGGTATAATGGCAACTATGAAGAAATTGACAGAGCTGAAGATAGTGCAGTAAGTACATCAGCTTCTTATACATTCTTTGTTAGAGGTAATACAACATTAACTGCAGTTAGAGATGTTAAGGAATATACTATAACTTATGCAGGAATTATGGATGACGGCTC
>CALWRN010000038.1 GCA_944383975.1 uncultured Clostridia bacterium
ATCAGCTTTCATAAGCAATAAATCATTTGTTGTTTCTATTGTTACTTCTAAAAATACTGTATTAAATCTTGCACGTTCTCCGATTAACTGACCTTCCATGATTGTAGAAACATAGTTAGGAATTAAAGTTATTTTTCCATTACTAATGTCTTCCATTTTATAAGAATTATCACTTCCAGGAAGATAATTCTTTCCTTCAACTTGATAGCCATAAATATGTGAAATACTATCTGAATTTATATCAACTAAAACAAAGAATTTTCTTTCACAGTAAATTTGTTCTTCACTGTTGTTTTGATAATTTGCTATAAATGTAAATTCATCTCCAGCAGATACAGCAGAAGCATTATCTAAATTAAATTCATAACCATTATCTGTTTTTTCAACTTCAACAAATTGGTATTTTACATTGTTGCTTCCAGCAACTATTGCACCTTTATCAAGGGTATAATATCTGCCAGTGCTATCTTCAAAGATAAGATAATTATTTTCTTGAACTGATATTAATTCAACACTAACAAATTCATTAACAAATTCATTGTTTTTCTTAACATCTTCAATAACTAATTTATTATCTTCTATTGTTTTTCCATAAAAATAATATGACAAAACCCTTTCTGTAGAATTATTATCAAAAACAAAATCTGCAGATGATGGTGTCAATTTAGACGATGCAGAAACATAAAGAGAATTATCCCCTGCTTCCAATTTATCGCTATATTGTTTTACATTAATAGTTATTGAAGTTTTCTTACCACCTTCAAAAGTAGAAACATCTAGTATTGTGTTTCCACCTTTTAATCCAGTAATTGTATAAGTTATTGAATAATCTTGAGTTGCAACCTGTTCTATAGAACAAACCTGTGGATTGCTAAAAGTAAGGTTTAAGTCCTTACTCATAGAATCTACAGGATTGTTAATTGTAAAAGTTACATTTTTTTGTTCTTGAACATATAATTCAATTACATTATCGGAACTTGTCAATGTGGTCATAGAATAATCTTTTGATCCACAGGCAACAAAAAGGAGGCTTGCAAAGACAAGCAATAAACTAAATATAAACATACTTAATTTTTTAGATTTTGTCATATTCAACTTCCTTTAATATAATCTTTTCCTTATTAATTAAACATTTTTAGTGTTTACTTTCTATAATTGATTTTACATATGGCAATGGGTTGATTTGAACCATTGTTCTTGATGTAGGAGAAGTAATAATGAATGCCTGACCTACACTTGCACTAACAATTCTATTTCTTTCCTCTTTATTGATACCACCAGAGTTTTTATAAAGTTCAATAAGGTCGTTAACATCATTTGGTGATAATGAGAAAATTAACGAATATTGACAGGCATTAATAACCGCCGTTGATTGACGTTTGATTTCTTCAGAACCAACGAAGTCATTAATATTTTGTGTAATAACAATCTGCATTCCACCATACTTACGAATACGTTTAGCCATTGAAGTCATGAAGTTTAACGCAATTGGGAATTTAGGGTTAATAAATAAGTGGGCTTCATCTACAACGACAATAATTTTTCTGTTTGTTTTATGTAAGTCATTATAATCCTTGTTATTAATAACTTCACTTTCAATATACTTGAAAACCAAAAGCATTTGAGCTGATGTAAGCATATCATTGTTTCCAGCAAACAAAGATTGGAAGTTGAAGCAAACAAAGTTTTCGTTTGTTTCAATAGATGTTGGTCCATTCCAAAGGTTAGAGTTTCTTCCACCCTTTGCAAATTTTCTGATATAAGCTTCAGCAACACGCAAGTTGTTCAAAACATACTCTTCTTTTGCTGTTTGAAGTTTTTCTTGTAGTAATTTGTATAAATCATCAAATGTAGGATAATCCTCTGGTTTTAGGTTTTTAAGTTCTGTGTTTTCATCAATATTAAATCTATTATAAAGTTCAAGAACCAATGAGTTAATCATTTCAAAGGCATCACTTGATATTCCTTGCAAAATTGTTCTCAAAAATTGTTCAAGGAATTGAAGGTGTTGGTTAAAAGAGTCATCAGTTTTAACTTTCTTTATTTTGACTTTACCCCCTTCTTCTGTTTTAACTTCTTCATCATCTTCTTTATCAAGTGCACGAATTACGTTGAAAGGATTGATAATACCTTGAAGAGATGTACCTACATCAATAAATTTTCCGCACAATTTTTCACAAAGATTTGCATACTCTTTTTCTGGGTCAATGATGAATATTTTGGTATTATCTGCGGCAAAGTTTGCAAGTAATGTTTTGGTTGAGAATGATTTTCCTGAACCAGATTTACCAATAACCATCATATTTGAGTTTACTCTCTGTGCATCTCTTTTGAAGAAATCAATAAACACTGGATATTCATTGTCCCCAAGATAGAAACCTGTGTCATCTTGAAGTTCTGATGAAATAAATGGGAACACCCCTGCAAGAGTATAAGTAGGAATACCTCTTTGTAATTCCTTTATATTATCACGCATTGATATACCAGTGCTTATGAAGGCATCAATTTGACGAGAGAATAATTCTGTATATCTAAATCCTTCTTGTTTTAAAACTGATTTAACATCTTTTCTTGCAGAATCCTCGCAAGTAATAAATGTGTTTACATCATATAATTGTTGGTTACTATTTTTAAGTTCTGCAAGCAAGTTACGTAATGTTTCAAGGTGTGTTTGAAGTTCAATTCTTGTTGAACTTTTTCCAGTCTTATATAATTTTGTTTCCATATCCATTATGGCTTTATCAATTTTTTTCTCTGACTCATATTTAGGCGCTTTTTTAAATTTCATTACTACTTTTGTTCTGTCTAGTAAGAAGAATGATGCACCCCAAGCATTTCCTACTTGCAATGGATATTCAGTTATGGCATATGTTCTATAGTTGTTACCATCTATATTATATTTTGCTGCTGAGAATTTTATTTTCTCTGGAGTAGCCCAATCTATGAATTCCGAAAAAGGAACACTTTCCAAATCTCTTTCATTAAACTCTCTGTTATAGTTTGCTCTTAAGAAAATTGCAAGTTCTGGGCCGACAAGTCTCTTTGCTGTAACTGGGGTTAAAGCTGTTGCTAAAGAGTTAACCATACCATTGACAGTATTTTCAAGTGCTTCAATATCCTTCCCCATAACAACTAAATAAAAATAGTCTTTATAAATTTTATCAGTTCTGTTTTTATTTTCTATAAAAGAAACTCTTTCCTCAAAAATAGGTGCTCTTGCATCTATTTCTTTTTGAGTCATTTGATGCTCATATAATTGGTCAAGAAGTCTATCATATTTTTTATTTTCGTTGTAAGCATAATTATCAAGAACCATAGCCTTGTTAATTTTAACAATTTCGCATACTTGATTTTCATCAAGTCTTCTTAACGCATTACCAAACCCAACGTCAATTACGTTGTTTTGGCTGTATTCATTTAAAAGGTCAAATAATATTGGTTTTACTTCAAGAACTTCAGCATAGTAGTTTCCATATGAAATACATCTATCTTGATAAATTGATTCAAATGGAATTATATCTTTAATATTGGCTTTTCCCTTTTTAGGTTTCTTTTCATATTTCTTTTTCTGCATAGAGAACCTTGCTAAGTGCCCTATAGTAACATAAAATCTATCACTATCTGCTATTTTGAAAAATAGTGAAACGCCCAAAATCGCCCACACTAAAGCTATCCAAATATGTCCAGGGAAGTTTGATGCAGCAAGAACAATTAAAATTGCAATAGCAATAATTGCAATAATAAGATCTGTGCCTGTAACTCCTCTAACAAATTCAAGTTTTACTTTCGTTCTTCTTGGAATTATTCTGACCATGTTTACCTCGCTAATTTATTTTACTACAAAATATATCAAAAATACAAACGATTATACGAGTTTTTACAATATTTTATTTATAAATAAATAAGATAAATTAATAATTAAATAAAAAAATAAAAATAATTAAATAAAAAAATATTAAAAAAAATATTAAAAAATATTTTTAATTAATAAAAATAATAATAAAAAATAAAAAAGCATTAAAAAATGCTTTTATTCACTATAAATAAATAATAAATTTAATTTATTATGCAATTTTGCTTTATTTATGTTTGCTTGGGTAATTTTATCATATTTCCTTATAATTATTTCGTGATTATATCCATAAATATCTGTTTTAATTTCTTTACCTATTAAAGAATTTGTATTTGCAAATAATCTAATGGGTTTTGTTGGAACTACGGCATCAAATTTTTGTGCTTTATTTTCACTGTTAAATTTTATTACATTATCATTTTCACTTTGAATATATACCATAGGAATTTTATTAGTTTTTATAGTAAAATTCGTTTTTAATCTTTTTCTTGTTTTCGTTCCATAAAGAACACAATCCCTTCCGATTTTACTTATAAACTTTAATGGTATTTCACACTTAGTTGTTATAATCTTCTTAATATTAAACGAAGATAATATAATATCTGTTACATACCCCAGTAATAACCCATTTTTATCATAAACTGGTTTTCCAATAGGATTTAAAGATTGGTTTATAATATTAATTTCTAACACTTCTGCGTTTTTTATTAAAACACAATCTTCCCCGACAGCCATTATATCATTGCTGTTCAAGCCGAAAGTATTTTCACTTTCATCGTCAACGACAATAAATGCTTGGCACTTAGTAAAACTTTCATCAAAAACTATATCCAAAATATAGCCGATAATATTACCTTCTTCAATTGAAATAACTTTTTTTGAAATATAACTGCTTACTTTTTCCATGTTATAAATCTATGCAACAATAAAAAGTAAATACCAAAACAACAAAATAAGACATGATTTTCAAAAAAATGTAGTTTTCTATTCTTTTTTAAATATATTTTTTTGACTTTTTAATAAAAAAATGATATTATCATCATGTTAATTATAATAGGAGAAAAAATGAAACAAGAAAACAAAATAACTAAAGATATGATAATTGATGATGTTATAAAACTTGATGAAAGACTTGGAGAAGTTTTTATGGGATTTGGTATGCACTGTATTTTCTGTCACTTAGGACTTGAAGAAACTGTTGAAGAAGCTGCCAATGTCCACGAAGTTGATGTTGATTTTTTAGTTAAAAAATTAAATGAAGTTTATAATCAATACAACAAAGATAAAAAAGATAGCAAATAATCGCTATCTTTTTTTAAGCAAAAATAATTTACTGATAAATTAGTTGCTACAATAAGCACATTTTTATCTTAATCATCTGAAATATTCAATTTTTCTTTAATTTTACTAATCAAATATTCTATTCCCCTCTTATCTTTTGCTGAGATTAAAACTTCATTTTCTTTTAATAAAATTGGCTTTGTTATTAAATCGGCTTTGTTATACACTACAATTCTATTTTTTGTTGCACCCAAATTATCCAACAAATCATTTGTAACTTTCATATTAACTTCATATTCTTTTTTGCCGTTATCTTCTTTGTCTAGTGAAACATCTACAACATGCAAAAGCAAATCTGCATCAACAGCCTCTTCAAGTGTAGATGAAAACGCATCAACAAGCTGATGTGGTAAATCACTTATAAAACCGACTGTATCTGTTATAATTGCATATTTTCCATTTCCAAGATATAACTTTCGTGTTGTTGTATCTAATGTTGCAAAAAACTTATCATCTGCATAAATATTTTCTTTTACAAGGCTATTTAAAAGTGATGATTTTCCCACATTTGTATAACCAACAAGTGCGATTTTAGGAAGAGAAGAATTTAATCTTTCTTTTCTAGTTGATTGTCTTTGAATTTTTATTTTTTCAATTTGTTTTTCTAGAGTTTCCATCTCTTTTTCCAAAATACGTCTATTTAGTTCTAATTTAGTTTCCCCTGGTCCTCTCATTCCAACGCCAGCACTTCCAAATCTTCCACTTGTCCCTTGCAATTGAGATAATCTTGGCAATATATATTTATCTTGAGCAAGTTTTACTTGTAATTTTGCTTCTCTTGATTTTGCACCTTTTGCAAAAATATCTATAATAAGCCCAACTCTATCAATAACTTTTACACCAAATTCATTTGCAAGATTTTTCATCTGTGAACCTGTCAATGGATAGTCTATTATTACAACATCAATGATTTCTTCACATTCTGAAATAAATGATTTTATTTCTTGAACTTTTCCACTTCCTATAACAGTAGATTTATTAAAATCTTTAATAATCTGATAAAAGTTTTTTACAACATTCAAATCTGCAGAAAAACACAAACGATTAATTTCGTCTGTCTTTCTTACTAGACTATCATCTTTTTTTGTGCAAACAGAAATAACAATTGCATTTTCTTTTATCTTTTTTGTTTCACTTAATTTTTCCATATAATCAGTATAATATTTTAAATATTTAAAAGCAAGTTTTTTAATTTAATTAGTTAATATAGTGTTTCCATCATCTACACTTATTACAACTCCATAATCATCCCCTTCCTGAGTTACAATATTAAAAAACCAAAATAATTTATCAAAGTTGCCGTCTTGTTTAGTTAAAATTTTCAGATAACATTCCCCCGAAAAATTTCCTGAATCTGTTATTTCTTCTATTTGCTTTGATAGTGTTTGAGTTGCTATTGTTAAAGCATCCTCATAATTAACTTCAAAATTATTACTTATATTTTGAAAGATTATACTATAGTCATTGTAAATAAGTTCAACTTCGTCATCTTCTTCTATAGAATACCCTAAATCTGCCATATATGCTCCATTCACAGGATTATAGAACATTATTAAAGGTTTTTCTTCTCCATTGATTACTACTTTAGCCTGTATCTCATCTTTATCTAAAACTTTATTAAAATTTACGACAAATAAAGAAAAATCACAATTTTCGCTATGAAAACCATCAATAATATATGGATTTTCTCGTTGCCCAACACTTATTGAAGCCTTTATATTTTCGTTATTATTGTCTTTACCTTGAAAATAAACTTTAGTTATTTCACTTATATTATCTTTTAAACCACTTTTACTTTGACAAGCAAAGAACATAAAAGGACAAATTAAAATCAATAAAACTACACATATTTTTTTCATTTTTCACCTCAATAATATCAATATGTTTGTTAAAATTAAAAAATGTGTTAAAATCGGTATAGGAGTGACTTTATGAAAGATTTAAAATATTATATAAATAAAGCCTTAAAAGAACATTTTGCCTTAGGGGCAATTAATTTTAACAATATGGAAACGTTACAAGGAATTGTTAATGCATGCAAAACGGAACAATCACCTGCGATTATATCTGTCAGTGAAGGTGCTCTAAATTACATGTCGGACAACTATGCTATTGCACTTGCAAATGCGGCAAAAAAAGATTTTCCTTACCTATATTTACACCTTGATCATGGTAAAAGCTTTGAAGTTTGTAAGCATGCTATTGATTTAGGATTTGATAGCGTTATGATTGATGGAAGCAGTCTTTCATTTGAAGAAAATGTTGAACTTACTAAAAAAGTATGTGAATATGCTCATAAATACAATGTTTTAGTTGAGGGAGAACTGGGACAAATTAAAGGAATAGAAGATAACATTTCAGCACAAAAAAATATTTATACAGATCCAAATAAAGCAAAGGAATTTGTAGATAAAACTCATGTAGATACTTTGGCTGTTGCAATAGGAACCAGTCATGGAGCATATAAATATTCAGGCAAACAGGAACTTAGGTTTGATATATTAAGCGAAATTGAAAAACAACTGCCTAATTTCCCATTAGTTTTACATGGGGCTTCAACAGTTGATGAAGAATTGGTTGATAGATTTAACCAATATGGTGGAACTTTAAAAAACGCGATTGGTATTCCAAAAAATCTTTTAAAAAAAGCAGTATCACAGCACAACATCATTAAAATTAACACTGACACAGATGTTCGTCTTTCAATGACATGCGAAGTTAGAAGAGTTCTTAAAGAATATACAAATGAATTTGATTTAAGAAAATATCTTGGCGCTGGAAAAGATTGCATCTGTCAAACTATAAGAAATAAAATAAAGGATATCTTTTTATCAAACAACAAATTATAATAATCATTTTTATTTTACTAAAAAGAACAAGTTAAACTTGTTCTTTTTCTTCATCTATATTTTTAAAGTCTTGTTTTGAATACTTTTTCTTTGTCGCCTCCCCACCCCTAATATGCTTTTCTGCAAAGTTTTCATCTAAAACTTTTTTTGTCCTTTGATATAATGCAAAATCAATATTTTTCAATTTTATTGAAACATCATTATGAATTGTGCTTTTACTATATCCATAAATTTTTGCAGTTTTTCTGATAGTATCATGAGTTCTATTAATATGGTTTGCTATATTCAAAACTCTTTCAACCAAATCTTCTTTCATTTTGCCTCCACTGTATAATCTTATGAATTTAAAAATTGATTTATGTCAGATTTTGTTGAAATTTGTTTAATAAAAAAGAGCATGAAAAATCATGCTCTTGATTATATGTATGAATCTATCTTTTCTATTTTATAATAGTTTATTTTTTTGTGTATTCATCAATTATTTTTACTATTTGAGGAATTGTTTTTAATTCTTCAAGTTTTTCGTCAGGAATTGAAACTTTAAATTCATCTTCAAATGTCATTAATAATTCAACTACATCTAAAGAATCAGCCCCTAAATCTTCTATAATATTTGCGCTATCAGAAATGTCATCTGTAGAAATGCACAATTGTTCTGCAATTATTTTCTTGACTTTATCAATAGTATTCATATATACCTCCGATTTTTATTATATCATAATAAATTAAATAAGTAAATAAAATAACAACAAAATATCTTTAATTTAAATATGAACAATAATAAAATAAAATACGATAGTTTATATCGTATTTTAAGAGTTGAATTTTTGTTTAAAGAATATATCTTTATGCTATTTTGCTTGTAAGTCTAAGTAGTTGTTAGGATCTACATGATTATCGTTTAAAAGCAATGTAAAATGCAAATGTGTTCCTAAATCAAGTTCGCTTGAAGCAGTTTCTGAAGCCATACCTATTTTTTCTCCAGCACTTACACTATCACCTTCTTGAACTAAAACATCTTCAGCGAGAGATGAGTAAATTGAAGTAAATCCATCAGCATGATTGATTGCAACTATATATCCATTGCCATAATTATAATCAACACTTGCAACAGTTCCATCAAGGACTGAATAAACCTCGCCCGTCTCTGAGGTTAAATCAACAGATAGATGTGCTTCCCATTGATTTAATGTTTCATTATTTTGAAGTTCTTTATCAGAATAATCTTTTAGTATTGTTGCGTTGCTCATAGGTAACCTAAAATTTAATGGATCACTTCCAGTTTGTACAGGTTTTCCTAATGTAGCAACTAATGTAAATGTCAAAGCGACCGCAAATATTACAAGACCTACAATGCAATACATTCCATACTTTTTCAAAAATTCAACAAAGGTATTTTTCTTTCCTATTTCCATATTGCCTCCTACCTTGTTTATTGACATTATACAATCACTTTATACATTAATTTTTAAATTAAAACCCTGTTAAAATCATTGGAAATCCTAAAATCCATTTTTCATCATTATGCACAAGTTGAAAATTTATTTTTTTATTGTTTATATACCTATAGTCATCAAATTTTGAATAATAACCATAATATATATCATAATTTGTTATCTGTGTATTTTTTTCTATTAAAAATTCTACATTTTTACTGAAATTATCAAAATCAAAAGAATTGTTAAAATAAAATATATAGCCTTCTATATCATGATCATTCTTATCTTCTAAAAATTTTTTACCTTCAATATTAGATAAAGTATAATAATATTGATTGCCACTAATTTGATAATTCTGATACAATAATGGTTCTTTAGACACAACAACTAATTTTTCAAAGTCATTAACAATACTAAAATTATCAGTTTTAAAGAAACTTATTGAAAACAAAATAGTTAACCCAAATAAAAAAGCAATCATTCTTTTCATACTTAAAATGATTGCCTTTTAAACATTTTATAAACTTAATTTTATAATTTCAATTATACTATTTTGTCTGATTTAATAATTTTTTGATAAAATTTATTTTACATTTTAAATAAACAAAAACACAAAACATGCTACTGCTCCTGCTAAACAAAAGAAAGCAGCAAAACCTAAAATAAATGCTTTTGTTTGACTATTTAATACAAATTTCTTTTTAGCCTCTCCCTGACCTTGTTTTTCTTCTTTTTCAGAATTACTATTTAATTTATTATTGATATTTCTATCTACATTATTCTGCAAATTGTATTCGTTTTCAGTCTTTTGAATAAAAGGTCTTTTAGGTGGCAATGGTGGAATTCTATTTTCCATTTACCTCTCCTTATCAAATCTATAATTAAATATACAATTATTTAAAAATATTGTCAAATATTTTGAATAGGATTATATCCCCAAATTTCTTCAATATTTTCAGAAGAATCTAATGCTTCAATCAAAAAAGTTAAAATATATTTAGTCCTTGTATTAAGCTTGCTTCCCTCTTTAACTATTACATAAGAACACAATGCAACACTATTGTTTGATGGCAAAGTTTCATTAAAATAATAATATCCGTCATTTTCATTGTATGTCCAATTTATTGTTTCAACAATATCCATATCAGTCAAAACATTATCACCTGAATATATATATACCTTTGCTCTTAAATATAAATTATAATCAGTTTCTAAATTTTTGATGCTGACAATTTGAGCCAATCTCTCACCTTCTAGATAAGAGCCATCAAGATTTAATGACACAGAATTTGCCTCATTTTTTTTAGCTTCAATTTGAACTGTTTTTCCAAGTTCTAAATCTGTAGTATATGAAATGTCATTTTTAAAATACCAACCAGATATTCCTAAATAAACAGAAAGTGCAAGTAGAATTAAAAGACTTGCACAAATAAATTTCCAACGAAAATTAGATTTGCTTGCTTCCATATAAATATTTTTAGCAAACAAATTATAAATATTCTTTTATTCCAATGTTTTTTTGTTTACTTTTTCTTCTTTTTGCCCTATCATTTCTAAACTTATCTATTTGATTTTGTTTGAAAACGGCACTTTCTTCAACAAGTTTTTCTTTTCTAACTTGCCACTTATACTTACGATTACCAATTGCAATATCATATGATAGAACAAATACACCCTGTATAAGATAGATATAATAAGAGAAAAATCTCCATAGCAATATAACCCATACGAGAATATTGTTTTCACCAACAATTGAACCAAAAGCTGATGCAAATGAAATTTCGCTTATACCAGCACCACCAGGCGTTGGGAAGAACGATGCAGAAAGGTCAACCAATACTGACAAAACCAATAATCTTATATACAAACTGCTCTCAACACCAGGCATAAATACCATAACTACAAAGAATGGGATTGAATAATTTATCAATAATTTTGCCAAGCTTAAAAACATCATTATGATAAAATCTTTAGGTGATTTTGCATATTGTTTCATTACATCTTGAAAATCACTAATATACTTTGTTATTTTTTCGTATTGTTTGTCATAATTTTTTACGATTTTCATCTTTTGCAATAATTTTAATGATTTTACAACAAGCTTTTTCCCTACAGTTTTGCAAACGGAAAGGAAAACTGTTATTGCAAGCATAAAGAAACTAAATACGAAACCAATAATACTCATTACAGAAACAAACGTTCCGTAACTATTATCTAAAAAGGAAACAATTAAGCAAGCCAAGCAAACAATTACCCATGCAATTTGGCTGAAAAGATATTTTGTAAGAGGAATTGAAAGAGATGAATGAATAGGAACACCTCTTGATTTTAAATAGGTAATTTCAAATGGTTGTCCACCTGCTGCCATAGGAGTTATGGCATCATAATATCTTCCGAGTTCATTAAGTTTAAATGCTAATCCCAATCTCCATTTCCCTGTTGACTGTTTAAGCAAATAACCAAAGCCTATTGTATCTGTTAAAATTGTTCCGGCAAATAAAACTACACAAATAAACAATGCCAAAACATCTAATCTCAATCCAGAAAGTGGCACAAAGTCTTCTTGTAATATTTGATAGGCCATAAGACCACCAACAATCAAAATATTTACAATAAAGAATATTAAGTTTGTGATTTTACTTTTTTTACTGCTTTGTTTTGAAACAGATTGTTCAATCTCGTCAAGTTTTTTCTTTTGCAAAGCAACTTCATCTTTTCCATCTGTTTCAGCCGAACCATTTTCTTTGGTTTCTTTCTTTTCTATTTCTAAAACATTTTCTAGAAGTTTTTCTTCCTCGTTTTTTATTTCCTCATTTTCAATTTTAACTTCTATTAATTTTTCATCATTAGTATTTTTATCACATTTTTGACTAGATAAATTTTCTTCATTGTTCTCATTTATTTGAGATGACTTTTTTATATCATCTTTTTCTAAATTTTCATTTATATCCATTTTTTCTTTATCTTGCCAATCTATATTATTGTTGTCATTTTCTTCAAAATAATCATCTATTTTTGATTGAACTAAAAAATCTTTCTTCTTTTTAGAAGAAAGTTTTTTGCTTACTAGTTGATTATCTTTTTTAGCCATAACTTAATAGTAACAAAATAGACACCCTTTTGTCAAGATAAAGATGTCTATTTTTATATCTATTTTAAATTAACCTAAAAGATCTGCATATCTTCCGCTATATTCATAAATATTATAGTTTTCGCGTAAGAAGTTTAAATTTGCATTTTCAAAATATTGATAATTGTCTTGGTAAATTAAATCATACATAACATCAAAATATGTTTTATCAACAAGAATATTAACTCTTGTGTTGTATAATGTTTGAACAGCATCTGCATTTAATTCAAATGAGCCATCTATAGCATCAAATAAATTTTTGCACTCGCCAGTATAAATGATAACATGAATTCCATACTCTGTTCTTACAAAACCTGTCATATCTCCGACTTTCAAATCTTTTCCGTCATTGTTATCTTCATAAAGTTTTAAGAATGCATCATTAAATTCATCTACAAAACTAGAAACAACTTGTGGTTCACCGTTATCATCTTTATTAATTCCAATTACATAGTTTGTTTCAGCATTAAACATTCCTGTATCTTCATTGTATAGATAAATAAAGTCATTAATTGTATCACCAATTTTATTTACATCGCCACCAACCTGATCTGATGTTATTTTATCATTCATAATTTTATAAATATCATCAATAGTTAAATCTGAATTTTCAACTTCTTCATAAACCCCTGTTTCTTCGTTATATTTTCTCACTACTGGAGTTATCTGAGAATATAATCTATCTAAATCATTTTGATATTGTTCATAGGTATATGATTTTCCATCACCTTCTTCATATTTAGATTTATAGTTGTTATATTCAGTTTGTTGTTCATCTGTAAACTTAAATAAAACATTTGCAACTGTATAGAACTTTGTTGCATCTTCATCAGTTCTAAAATAATAAGTGCTTGACAAAGAGTTTTGAACATCTTCATCATATCCAGAATCTTTTTCAATAACATATTGAGTATAAGATGCCCTAACCTTGCTTGTATAAAGGTTTACAATTTGTGATGCTGTTATTGAAGATAAACTTTCACTATTTTGATTTGATAATGAATATCTTTCAACAACATAATTTTCATATAAAACTTTGTATAATCTGTCTATTTCTCTTTCAAATACTGATTTGGCATCAGTTGATAAACCCATTCCTCTTTCAGATGCCTTTAAATCTCTTAAATAATAGTTAAATGCTTTTTTATAATTATCATTCATCAATGATTCAATAAAATTTTCATAAATCAACTTATTATCTTCTTGATTGTAAAAATCTCTTGGAACTGTATAACTAAAATCTGCGAGAAGATCATTGCTATGATCAATTCTATGAATAGATAAATCTGGATATAATGTGGCATTTTTTGTATAGCCATTGAATGTAATATCGTCTGATTCTTCTTCTGAATCTGTAGCACCAATTATGTCATCATAATAATTTTTTAAGTTATCATTTAAAGAATCAACAGTTTGTTGATATAAATATGTTTTCTCTTTTTCAGTAAGTCCTTTTCCATCTTGACTTATTCCGAATTTTTCTTCAGCTGTTAATAAAGTTATCTTTCTATTTTCAAGAAGTTTAAGGGTTTCCTTAATTGCCTCTTCCCTTGTGTAACTATAATATTGCTCATAGGTATATCCATAACTTTGATATGCAGAAATTAAATCTCTTTTTGTTATGTCATATTGTTCTCCAGTCTTTTTGTATTCAACAACTGCAACGGCCTGATTATAATAATCGTAATAGTTAGGCTCAACCAAAGAACACCCTGCAAGAACTGACATGCAAAGCAACATCATACACATTAAAATACCTGTAAATCTTTTTTTCATTTTCACTCCACGCTATATTATTGACAAAACCAGAATGGTTTAAAAACATTTTTATAAATCAATATTACAATAATACTGATTAAACTCACAATGTATAATACCATAACATCAATCAAAAATTCAAGCAAATTAAATGATTTTATAAAAATTATTCTTATATAAAGAGTTTATAATTATTTTATATTGAAGTTGTTAATTATTCTTATTATTTTCTGCCTTTTCAAAGAAATTTATTAACATTTTTACTTGTTTTACGATATCAGAATCAACGTTAAATTTTACCTTCACAGAATTATCAAAACTAAGTTTAGCTTTAAATTCGTTTAAATTTTCGGCTATTTTCTTGTCTAAAATTTCTTCCTTCTTCTTAAATACAATAAAACATTCATATTTATTGATTCTTATCTTCTCTACATCAAAATTGCTTGCCAAATTTCTTAAATATGCCAAATTGCAAAGATTTTCTATTTCCTTTGGAACAGCACCAAAACCATCTTCCAAACTTAATAAAATATTTTTAAGTTCTTCTTGAGAACTTATTTCGCTTATTCTTGAATAATAAACTATTCTTTGTTCGCTATCTTCTATATATTTTTCACTTATAAAGGCACTTAAAGAAATCTCAAGTTTAACATCACTCTTCTTAGAAATCTTCTCACCTTTTATTTCTTTGACTTCTTCATCAAGTAATTTTACAAACATATCATAACCTACTTTTGCAATATGACCATGTTGTTCTTTCCCAAAAATATTTCCTGCTCCTCTTATTTCCAAATCTCGCATTGCAATCTTAAAGCCACTACCAAGTTGACTGAATTGTTTTATTGCTTCAAGACGCTGGTATGCTTCATCTGTTAAGTGTTTATCCTTCACATAAGTAAGATAAGCATAACTAAGTCTATCGCTACGACCTATTCTTCCTCTCAACTGATAAAGTTGACTTAAGCCAAGTCTGTCTGCCTCAATAATAACCATTGTATTTGCAGAAGGCAAATTAATTCCATTTTCTATTAATGTGGTTGAAATTAAAATATTGTAAACCCCATCATAAAGTCTTTCAATTATATTTTCAAGTAATTTTTCTTGCATTTGACCATGTGCAACACCAATATTTGCATTTGGTAACAACTTTCTTAAATAACTTGCAAATTCTTCTATACTATCAACCCTGTTATAAACCACAAAAGCCTGTCCACCTCTTGCAAGTTCTCTTGACAACACATCTTTTATAAGTTGATCACTTTCTTCTGCTATATAAGTTTGAATTGGCAATCTATCTTTTGGTGGAGTTTCAATAATTGAAATATCCCTTATACCTGATAAAGACATATTTAGTGTTCTTGGAATTGGTGTTGCCGACAATGTTAAAACATCAATATTTCTATAAGCATCTTTAATTTTTTCTTTGTGTTCAACACCGAATCTTTGCTCTTCATCTAACACAAGAAGTCCTAAATCATGATATTTTATATCACCACTTAGTATTTTATGTGTTCCAATAATCATATCAATTTCACCATTTTCAAGTTTTCTTAATATATCTTTTACTTGTGATGGATTTTTGAATCTATTTAAAACTTCAACTTTAACACCAAATGGTTCAAGCCTTTCTTTTGCAGTCCTATAGTGTTGCTCTGATAAAATTGTTGTAGGACAAAGTAAAGCAATTTGTTTTCCATTGTATGCACATTTGAAACAAGCACGAAGTGCAACCTCTGTTTTACCAAAGCCAACATCTCCACAAATAAGTCTATCCATAACTTTGTCACTTTCCATGTCTTTGTCAACGTCATGAATTGCCATTAATTGATCTGGTGTTTCAGCAAAGCCAAAAGCATCTGCAAATTTCTTTTCCAAAAATTCATCTCTTTTAAACGCAAAACCTTTGATTTGTTGACGCTCTTTATAAATGTCAACTAAAGAAATCGCCATTTCTTTAATGCTTGCTTTTACTCTATCTTTAAGTCTAGAAAATTCAGCTCCACCTAGTGCTGATAATTTGGGCTCAGTTTCACTTCCAACATAAGCTGAAATTGAATTTGCTTCTTCACTTGGAAGATATAAAATATCTCCATTTTTATATTCAATTACAAAATAATCTTTTTCAACATCAGAAATTTTTAATCTTTCTATTTTTATACACTTACCAATTCCATGAAATGTATGAACAACATATTCGCCAAGTTTTGGAAGATAAAAAACAGAGTGTTTACTTTTAGAAAAATTAATATTTGAATTTCTAAAAAGCATATCACAACCAACAGCAACAATACCTTCTTTTAAAAATGAAAAAGAATATGGCATTGCTAAACTTGACAGATAAATATTGCCTATTTCAAGTTTTTTATCTTGAGAATAATCATGCCAGCTAAATCCATTTTCTGTCAAAAATTCTTTTAAATTTTTATTAAATCGTTCTTCACCAGTGAATAATAATATTGCTTGATTGAGATTTTTAAAATCAATTATATCTTGTTTTAAAGCTAAAAAATCTGTTAAATAACTTCTTTCTGCAATTTTTTCATTATAATAATCAGGTTCTTCTATTTGAAAATTATCAAAAATGTAATCTGCTTTATGATATAAATTTTCAAAATCTTCATAATATTTAAAATTATAAAAAGACATTGCACTATAACTTTGTTTTAAAAGTGATATCTCTTCATCTATCAATTTAGGTTGGTCAATAATTTTTGTTCCATCTAAATCAAATATATTATTTTCTCCAATAGGTAATTTTGAAATAAAAATATCAAAATTATCTATTTTTTCAATATTTTTCATTGAAATTTCATCAAAAATGCTTATATTTTCCACCAAATTATCAAAAAATTCAATTCTAATTGGTTTTTCATTTGTTGTTGTGAAGATATCTAATATATCACCTCTTAAAGCAAATTGTCCCGCTTCTGACACAAGAGATGTTCGTTCAAAGCCCAAAGAAATCAGTTTGTCAATTAAGTCTTGCAATTCTATTTCTTGATTTTTTTTTATGCTGATTGGTTTAAACTTTTCCTTATCAAATTTAATTATCATTGAACATGGCAAGAATATAAGTCCATCTATCTCACCTGAAATATATCTATTTAAGCTTTGTATGAATGGCAATAAGTTTTTGTCGTTTTCATCATCACTTTCCCTTGCGTTTGAAACAATTTCAATCTTTTTCCCAAATGCTTCTAATCCTCTTTTTATCTTTCCTGCACTTACAAAATTGTTACACAAAAAAAGCAGATGGTCAAATTGTTGTAATAAAACTATCTTTTCACCATCTCCTAACCCTGAAATTTTTTTATTATTTTTTAAAACTTTGTTTAAATCTAACTCTAAATATTTCAAGAAATTTTCTCCAATATTAATTCACTTGCCTCGTTTATTGCTTTATCAAACATTTCTTCTTCATCAAAATGAATATTTGACAACACATAATCAGCCAAATCTTTTGTTTCGTCTCTTCCTATTCCAATTCTTACACGCTCAAAATCTTCTCCAATATAAGAAACTATTGATCGTAATCCATTGTGTGTTCCTGATTTTCCCCTTTCTCTATAGCGAATTTTTCCTTTTGGTAAATCTATATCATCAACAGCAACAATAATTCTTGCGTCTTTAAATTTATTTTTTAAAAGAACAACACACTCTCCGCTATTATTCATATAGGTTGTAGGCTTCACCAACATAACTGATTGTCCTTTATAAGTTCCCTGTCCAATTAAAGCCTTATACTTTTCTTTAGAAACATCTATATTTAATTTTTCTGCCAAACAATCAACAACCTTAAATCCTATATTATGAAAAGTATTTTTATATTGAATACCAATATTCCCAAGTCCTACTATGATAACCATGATTTCCTCTTATTAAACCTCTTGATTAATTATTAAACTATTTGGTTTAACAACTACGCCTTTATTAATTTTACTCTTTTCAATGTAACTTCTATTTATTACACTATCACTTCCAATAATGCTATCTTTTATAATATTACCACTATATAAAACAGCACCTTTTTCTATTATACTTATTCCTTCAATTACATTGTTTGGATAAATTACTACCCCTGATTCTATTTCTGTATCAGCATCAATAAAAACTGTATTTTGACCATAAATAATAACTCCATTTCTTATATGGTAGTTAATTATTTTGTTATACAACAAATTGCTTACATAATTTATCATTTTTGCACTATCTACCTGTAGTAGTTTTTTCTCATCAAAACTATTGCTAAGTGTCCCTTGAATAAGTTCTGACATATTTTTTAAATATTCAGTCTTAGCAACAAATCCCCTTGACAATTGTAAGAAATTCATTCCTTTTGATGAAAAATAATCTATTATTTTATTAAAGGTTATTTTATCAAGAAGTGGTGTATCAGAATAAAAAACAGCAATAATTGGTTTGTTTGTGTTTATTGTTTTCACTTTTTCAATAATATTTTCACTATCATCAATTATTTTTTGTTCACATTCGCTTCCAGCCATCAACACCCAATCAATCATCTTTTTACCACATATTTTTAAATACGGAAAATCTTTCACAAGGTCTTTATTATATACCCTTGCAACTACAAACAAAACTTCATCTTTTATATAGTCATGATTGACAGATTTTATTAATGTCTCTGGAAGAGATGTGCTTTCCTCTTCTTCTATTTTGTCTAGAGAATCAAAATCAAATGAAACTTGATTCTCCGCCACCATTAAATCAATTTCTTCAGTTTCCATATTTAAAGTATATAATTTTAAAAAATGTTTGTCAACAATTAAAAGTATTAAAACATTAATTATATACATTATAAATGTATAATTTATTTATTAATTTTTCTAAAAATATTAAAATCATTTTATTTAATTATTTTTTTATGCTATTATTTATTTATAAAAAGGAGTGTTAAATGATTAAAAAAATTAATCGTAAAAATATGCTGATATCAATCTCTATTGTTTTTCTTATATTCTTATTTATTTTTTCATGCATTCCTTTATATAGTTTTGCAGATAATTCAGAAGATGTAAATCAAGAGCAAAATCAACCTTCTGGAATTCAAAAAGACAACTTAATTGTTCAAGCTTACAATAGAGAAGATCAATTAATTTCTCTAGAAAACCCTACAGAATATTCTGGAGGAGAAGCTTACACAATAAATTGGGCTGATATCAAAGAATTTTCAATTTATTATAATCCTGATGAATCAAACCCACCTCCTATTAAATATGAACAAGGCAAAGAAGAATTGCCTGAAAATATAGTTTATACAATGAGCCTTTCTATAAGTTACTTGCAAGGATATCCTGATGAAGGAAACTTTAATGTAAGTGATACTATTACACTTGAGAATGTTTACACAATCACTCAAAAAGGCGAAAACAGCTACAAAAATTTGGTTACGAATAAATATAGACTAAATATTGATACTGGCGAAAGAGGAATAGACGAAACCACACAACAGGCAGTCACTGTAAAAGAATGGGGAATTTATCGTTTCACTATAGATATTAATGGCGCAGAAACCACTTCAGATTTCTTTGTGATAAGTCCTGATCTCTTAATTTCTGAACAACCTAAAATTAACTACACTATTGTAAGTAGTGAAAACTCAATGCATGATTCATTTAATTTTTATCTTGATAATGCAGAGCTCTATAAATATATTGATAAGTCTGCCCTTACTTGGTATGTTAAGGGAGAAGGCAAAGATGGAACAAAATATGCTTTAACTTCAAGCGATGTTGGCAAAGGAAACTTTACCGATTGCACAAATTCAATTTACGAAAGTATTGAAAGAAATGGAACAACATTCTATTTTAACGATAACGAAATTGCTGGTAAATGGCAAGTATGGTGTGAATATGAAAGTCATGGAACTGAAAGACCAATTCAAAGCAACCTTATAATAGAAGTTGAAACAGGAGCAATTGTTGATGGAATGACTATTGTTTGGATTCTTGTTGGAGCTGTTATTTTATCTATAATTGTTGTTTTAACCATTGCAATAATAAGAAAGAAGAAAGAAAAAGTTTGGTAAACTAATATTTTGATATTATTTACTTAAAATTAAAAATAAATAAAAAAGAACATTTTTATAGAATGTTCTTTTTTTATTGTTTACAACACATTATGTATGCTTGCCCCCATGAAATGTAAATAGCCATGGCAATAAAATTTTATTGAATCAATAGATGCTAAAAAATCATTTATATTGTCTTCTGCTATATAAAGTTTTATCTTTGAAATCTCTTGCCCTATTTCCTGAATTGATTTATGATTCACTAAATAACACATTTTTGATTCATCTTCAAACCATTTGTATTCCAAATTATCTACTGCCAATACCAAATCCATATTTTTTAAATTTTCTTTTTCGTTTACTATTCTTTCAATCATAAAACATTGCTTTTGAATTTGATAAAGCGAATCAGAAACCATTACATCTTCAATTACGCATATTCCTATCAATAACAAAAAAATTAAAATAAAGTTTATATAATGAAAAATTTTCATATCTTCACCAACCTTTCTGTAGTGAATGATTTTCCTTCTCCTTCTTTTAATTGAAGATATGCTTGACCCGTTTGATCAACCGTTAATAGCAACACTTCTTTAAGTTTTGTATCCTTTTTACATAAATTTTCTTTTATAATATTTAAAACTTTTTCTTCTGAAAGTCCTGCTAAACTTATATTCTCCTTTATAATTTTCCCTTCACTTACAAGAACTATTGGCAAATAACTTTCTTTAACCTCATTTTTTAAATCTCCATTAGTTGCCGGTGAAAATTCTGCCTTTGGCATAACACTAACCTTCCCATTTGTTTCCATAATTGCATATTGAATTTGAGATATATTAAAATAACCACACCCCCTCAGAGCTTCAAATAAATCATCAGTTGAAAGATTTAACTTTTTAAGTGCACTATAATCTATACCCTTTGGATTTATTATTATAATAGGTTTTCCGCTTATAAATTTTGAAAATTTTTGACTGTTTCTGCTTATGAGTGTTAAAACAAAATGCAACAATACTAAAGTTAAAAGTGGGACAATTCCATGCAATACCGGAACTGCAACTTCTGCCATTGGAATTGTCGCTAAATCTGCTATTATCAATGTTAATACAAGTTCAAATGGTTGCATTTGACCTAATTGTCTTTTTCCCATCAGCCTAAAAACTAAAAGGACTATTAAATATATAATTATTGATCTTATGATTATTGTTAACATAATTTTAGTATAATCATTTTTTATAAATTATACTATTTTGCTGTTTTTGTTTTTAATTTTATAGGTTTTAATTTTTTTACAATTTTAACAAAGAATCCTTTTACATCAAATAAATTTAAAACTCCTGCAAGCAATACATACGAGCCAACACTAATTATACCGCCAATTACTAATGTGATAAATAGCGGAAATACATAATCACACAAACTTACAACAAATGCTGTTAAAGCAGAAGATGGAATTATTAATAAAATTATTTTAATCAATGATTGCATAATTTTAAAATCTGAATTTGTTTTCTTTTTTAATAAAATCATATTTAAAACTGCAGTTATTAAATAATTAAATCCCATTGCCCATATAAGTGCATTTATGCCAAATATTGATGGTAGAAACCATAATGCCATAAACATTACAATAGAGCCAATTACAAAATGAACAAATGATTTATTCTCAAGTCCTAATGAGTTTAGAAGTCCTGAGGTTATATTTGTAAGTCCAAGTGGTATTAAAACCCATGCTGACGCCTGTAAAAGAGTTCCACTCAAAATATTATCATACAAAAATAATCCTGTTAATTCCCCCATCCCTAAAAAAACAGGAACAAAAAGTGCTGAAATTAACAATGAAAAAAATATTGATGAAGATATCCTTGATGATATATGTGAATGATCATTTTGTGCAACAGCCTTTGAAATATCTGGAATTAAAGCAGTAGAAAGTGAACCTATGATTGTTGTTGGAACAAATAAAAGTGGCATGGTCATTCCAACTGCAATACCATATAAACTTAGTGCTTGCGAACTTGTATAACCTATTGTTATTAATCTGGCAGGAATAATAATAGCAATCAATGGTTGAATAAAAGAACCTGCCACCCTCATCGTTGTTATAGGTGTAGATTGTTTTACTAACGGCTTAAAACATTCTTTACTTGGTTTTCCAATCTTTCCGCCATAGTAAAAAAATAGCAACATAACAAAAAGCATAGATAAAAAACAGGCTATAGTCATTGACCATGCTAAATTTAAAGCATTTTCTATTGCCGTAAATGTGGCACTTATAAATAAAATGCCTAAAACTATTCTTACAACTTGTTCGTAAAACTCACTTATACATAAAGCAAAATAATTTCCCTTTCCCCAAAGTGCACCACGAAAGACACTGTAAACGGAAGAAAAAATTAAACTTGGAAGCAAGATTAATAAAATTTCTATACATCTTTGCTCGGTAAATATTTTTTCAAAAAGATTTCTAAACAACAAAACAAATAAACATAAGATTGTTGACAAAATTAAAGTATATACAAGCGATACTGCAACTAAAGAGCCTTCTTTTTTCTCTTCATTACTTGCAATAAAGCTTGCATTCATTCTTGATATTATAAGAGGGATTCCACTTGAAACAACAGCCATAAGCACCATAAATACCGATGAAGCAACTTGATATAAGCCAACCCCTTCAGCACCTACAACCCGAGATAATATAATTCTAAAAATAAATCCCGATACACGAGTTAAAAAAGAAAAAAAGGTTATAAGAGCAACTGTTTTAAATAATGATTTCATGGTCTCTCCTCATATATGTTATTAAATTAGAATAAAATTTAATACAATAATATTGAGGTTTTATATGAAAATATGTTTAAATAAAATTTATGTAGTTCAAAAATTTGATACAATTGATACAATTGCAAAAAAATATAATGTTAATCCATTTTCTATTTTAATCAAAAATAATCTTACACCTAAAATGATTAAAGAAGGCATGGTTTTATTTATTGAAAACAAAAATTAATTTTTAACTTCTTTTTTGTCTTTTTTATGTTTAATTTTGCTAAAAATCCTTTTAAAAAAACTTTCAATTTGCTTATTATATTTACTTGATAAATAGATTAAAATAACAGCAAAAATTAACAATATTCCCCACACAATAAGTCCCCAACCATGATATGGAATAATTTCACCACTTGAAAAGTAACTAATCAAAAAAATTCCTATAGGTCTTGAAACTAGTTGAGTTGTCATAAAAAATGTCCAACTCATATCTGTAAGTCCTGCAACAAGGCATAAAATGTCATCTGGAAACAATGGCAAAAGCATCATAATCACAAAAGAATATTTATAATTATTTAAAAATGCTGTCCACTTCTTTTGTGCATTTTCTCCAACCATAAATACTACCAATCTTTTACCAAAGACTCTTCCTAAAAAAAATGCAACTGCACTCCCCAGCAAAATTCCAGCCAAAGACAATAAACCAGACTGAAAAGGCCCATATATTAAACTTCCTGCAATTACTAATATAGGAGAAGGCAAAGGAATAAAGGTTACTTGTAAAAATTGAAAAGTTGTAAATGCAAATCTTCCCCAAAACCCCAAACCTAAAATATAACTCCTTAATTTTTCAACCGAGTTTAATTTTTCCCACATTCCAGTCCAAACTAGAATAAAATAAGTTATGACTAAAAAAGAAACTATTGCAAATAAAACCAGCAATATTCTAAATATCTTTTTTGACAAACTCATTTCTTTCATTGTTTTATTATTAAACTATTAAAAACAATTATTCTATTTAAAATAAATTTTGTTTAATTTTATCAATAGAATAATTTATTTTTTAATACAAATAATATTTCAAGGAGAAAAATAAAGTGACTGAAAAGGTTAAAACTAAAAGTAATAAATCATCAATTTTATGGTTGATATCTGTATGCTTTATCGCTGTTGGATTGCTGTTGTTTTGTCAATTTTATTTTGGAGATGCTATAAGTGACAAAACAACCTTTTATCAAAATACAAGTGTTAATGGGATTGATATATCAGGAATGACAAAGGAAGAGGCAAAAAATTATCTTACGACCACTTTAGCACAAAATAAAGACAATATAAATATTTGCCTGAAATACAACAACAAAGAATGGAATATTAATGGAAAAGATTTATCAATAATTGGAAATTTTGATTCTTCTCTTGACAACATTATTCAATATGGAAGAGAAGGAAATATATTTAACAAAAAGAAAATAGAAAACAAAATAAAAGAGGAAGGATTAAATGTGAATATACCATATCAAGATCTTTTGGGCGGAATTGATAATCAAATTGAAATTATTGCAAAAGAAATAGAATCTTCTCCACTTTCAGCTTCTATTGAATTTTCTCCTGATAAAGAAAAAATGTTTTCAATTAATCCATCTGCAAAAGGTTATATTTTAAACAGAAATTTACTAGATCAAGAAATAAACGAAGCAATAGAAAGTGGCGAAAATTATATCATAAACATTCCCATTCAAGAAATTGCTCCTAACGAAAATTTGGAAGAAATGATAAACAAGATTACCCTTCGCTCTAAATTTACAACAAACTATGCTAAATCCTCTGAAAATCGTAAAACCAACATTAAAACAGCGTTAAAAAATTTTAATGGAATGATTGTTGAACCTGGACAGGAAGTTTCTTTTAACAAAACAACTGGTCCAAGAAACAGTGCTAACGGATATAAAAATGCAAATGTTATATTTGATGGAAGTTATGTTTCAGGTGTTGGTGGTGGCGTTTGTCAAGCTTCAACCACATTATATAATGCTTTGCTTCTTGCAGATATGGAAATTTTACAAGTTACTCATCATTCTCTTCCTGCTTCTTATGTCCCATTATCTTTTGATGCCATGGTAAGTGAAGGATATGCTGATTTGGTCTTTAAAAATAATTGCCCTACACCTATATTTATTAAAACAATATGCACAAATGAAGACGTCTCAGTTGAAATCTATGGGCAACCACTAGAAGATAATATTACTATCAAAACCCGCAGCGAACTTGTAAAAATTTTGCCACACGGCGGAGATAATATCATTACTGACACAAAAGGCGAATATTCAAATAAAGTTTTATATAAAGGAGAATATAATAGGTTAAAATATCCACAAGAAGGATATGAATCAAAGGGCTATATACAATATATTAAAAATGGAGAAATTATTAAAGAAAAACTGATAAGGCATGATCACTATCGTCCACAAAATGGAATTATTATTGAGGGAAATTCAACCTTAGAAGAAGGAATGACTCTTCCTGCAAACACAGTAAAATATATTGGTCCTCAAAAAGTAACGCAATCAACTATTGATAATGCCAAAAAGAAATGGAAAGTTGATAATTAAAGAAAAGAAAGAATATAATAACCTAATTTATATTCTTTTTTATTTTTTATATCAATTTATTTATATTTTGCTATATTTAATGTTTATATTAACAAATTTTAATATTCTTTTCTAGCCAAAAGCTTATTTAACATTTTTATTAAAATTTTTAGTTTCTACATTTATTTTATTTCTTTTTGTTTTATTATGGTAAAATATTTTTATTTTTAATATTGTTTATGTTAAACTTAAATTGTAAATTAACAATAACCAATTATTAGTTAAAATCAAAAATGAGGTTCTTATGATTGAAGTTAAACATCTTACAAAAATTTATAGCGATAAAAATAAAGAAAATTTTGTTGCTCTTAATGATGTTTCTTTTACCTTGCCTCATAAAGGTATGGTTTTTATATTAGGTAAAAGTGGAAGCGGAAAATCCACTCTTTTAAATATGCTGGGTGGTCTAGATAAAATAACTAGTGGAGATATTATTGCTGACGGAAACAAATTTTCTGAATTCAATCAAAATGACTATGACAATTATCGTAACACCTACCTTGGATTTGTTTTTCAAGACTTTTGCTTAATTGAAAATTTAACCATATACCAAAATATAGAACTTGCTTTACAAATAAAAAAAGAAAATGATAAAGATACAATTTATAATATATTAGAAAAAGTAGGATTAAAAGGCTTTGAAAAAAGATATCCAAAAGAATTATCTGGAGGACAAAAGCAAAGAGTTGCTATTGCAAGAGCTTTAGTCAAAAATCCTAAATTAATATTAGCAGATGAGCCAACAGGAAATTTAGATAGCAAAACATCAAGACAAATTCTTAATATATTTAAAAAAGTATCAAAGACAAGTTTGGTTGTTTTAGTATCTCATAATAAAGAAGATGCAGATACATTTGCAGATAGAATTATAGAAATTGAAGATGGAAAAATTATTAGAAATGTTACTAGAAATAAAAATTACAAAAACAAATTTTCAATTGAAAACAATGTTATTTGCTTACCAGATAGAAAATTGACAGAAAAAGAATTAAAAAAAGTTAATGATAAAATACAGCAAGGTCAAGTGAAAGTAACTTCAACGGCAGACAAATTTATAGAAGACCCTATTGTTAAAACAAGACCACGAAAACTAAAATTTGAAAACAAAAATATGTCTGTCAAAAGTATTTTCAGAATTTCTTATGATTTTTTAAGACATAGAAAAATAAGTCTAATTTTTACAGTAACTTTTGTTTTACTTATTATTACACTTTTGAGTGTATGCCAAATGTTTATGACATTTGACGAAGGAAAGGTCATCACTGAGGCTTTGAATAAACGTGAAGAATATGCTTTCGTTATGAAAAAAGGTTATAGGGCTAATGATAAGGACTATATAAGAACAAGAAAAAATTCATCTATAAATGAAAATGAAATTCACTCATTTAAGTCAAATGGTTATTCTGGAAATATTTTCAAATTGTATAATACCTCACTTCCAATTTCAAAAGAAAATTGCTACAACGATGATTTTTCTTATTTAGGAATTGATGAGAGATATGAAAATATTTATGCCTCTGAAGGAGTTGGTGTATTACAATGTGATATTACATATTTAACTAACCTATTTGGAGAAAATGGCAAGTTGACCATTTTAAGTGGAGATATAAATCCAAGTTATTCAACCAATCAGTTAATAATAACTGACTACTTTGCAGACAGCCTATTATTTTATAATGTTAACAATAATTTTGTAACAACAGGAAATGATATTTATGGTAACATTACTAATAATTTTATTTTTGGAAGATATTCTGTTTGCGCTGTAATCAAAACCGATTATAAAGAAAAATATGCAAGTCTTATTGAACAATTTGAACAATACTCTTCCCCTGAATACCTCAATCAATTAAAAACATTAATACAAAGCGAGGAATTCGTAAATTTTATAGAAAATTTAGATAGTTATTACAATATTGCTTATTCTCTAAACCCTCAATATGCTTACTCAGAGATATCTATTGCAGGTCAACCAAACGCAAAGAATTGGTTTAATTTTTTCGGAACAATTAAATATACTGACTATAACCAAGAATTAAAAATAACTTCAAAAGAAAATGAAACAATGATGATAGACTTAGCTTATGAAGATATTTCTCTAAATCAAGGCGAAATTTTAATGCCTTTAAAAACATATAACACCTATTTTGGAACAAATTTTGTTGAAGAAGATGATAATATTCCTGAGCAAACAATTCAAATTTCTCATTATAACAACGATTTTGAAAATATCAACGCAGTCCCTGCTTATACTAAAGAATTAAAGGTAGTCGGTGTTGTTAATGATAATAAGTGGATTATAAATTCATACGATTTTTATGAAATGGCTTATGATAGTTTATATCCAACTGCCCTCTATTTTGATAACACAAGCGATATTTCAAAAATATATAACACAGGTTTTCAAATGGATTTTGCTGTAACTTCAAGCTACTTCAATGCTATTATGGATTTAACAAATATTGTTAATATCTTTAAAGATTACTTCGGTGTTATTGGAGGAATTTTAAGTGTTGTAGCAATTTTGTTACTAGTTAACTTTGGTTATACAAGCGTTAAAGCAAATATATTTGAAATTGGTGTTATAAAAGCACTTGGTGGTAAAAATAAAAACTTAAGTTTTTCTTTTATATTACAAATGCTATTTATTGGAATTTTTATATGTATTTTCACAACAATACTAAGTTTATTATTAGTTCAAGCATCAAACTCAATTATAGTAGATAGTTTTGTAAACTTCTATAGAAATGATAATTTAAAAAATTTAGTTATTCTATATTTCGTTCCTAATATTTTAATTATTGATTTATGTATAACCATATTTATTTCTTTAGTGTCCGCACTATTCCCAATATTCAAATTAAAGAAAGTTAAGCCTTTCAATATAATGAAACAAAAAATTTAATAAAAAATACGATTTAACTAATCGTATTTTTTTATTTACATAATTTGACTGGTGCGAGAGATGGGATTTGAACCCACAAGGTTTTAACACCACAAGCATCTGAAACTTGCGCGTATGCCATTCCGCCACTCTCGCAATCTTTTTATATTCTAAATGCTTTTTAACAAAATGTCAAATTAGATAAATAAAAACGTTTAAATTAATTATTTTAAAAATAAAAAAGAAACTTCAATTTTGTATAAAAGTTTCTTTATTTATTTTTTCTTATTTTACAAGTATTTTAGCTTACCTTCAACTGCCTCTATTAATTCTTTCTTATCGTTACTTAAAATTCCGTCAAATATGTCGCTTAGCAAACTTTCCAAAATTGGCTTATATCTGTTTGGTTTTACAGTTGGATAATTCTTCTTTATATCCTCCCCTGTAATCTTTAAATCTTTTATTGAAACAATTAATTTATGTGAAATAATATATTTATAGAAAAATTGATATTTGTTTGCCAAATACTTAGATTTATGAGTTAAAAGCAAATAGATATCAGGGAAATTATAAAAATACTTAAAGAAGTAAGGTTTATTTTGTTGATGATTCAATGCTTCATAATACCCTGATAAAATATTAATATATTGATCAACCATTTTTTTATTTAATCCAAAAGATCCACTTAAAATTAAATTTAAATAATATGAAATTGAAATTGGATTTACAGTGTCTATAACATCAATTAAAAAGCCTTGTGATTTGTGCTCTACTTTCTTCACCATTCTAAATTTAATCTTTGAACAATCTATTCCAAAAATAGGCCAAATATTTGCTTTGTTAAACATCTTTAATGCCTTCATATAAGCATTTGGTTTTGAAACATTTTTATATTTTAATGGGCTATGTAAAATTCTTGTTATCTCATAAATAACCCTTTCTCCTGAGATATCTCGCATATTGTTTTTGAATTTTATTGCTGATAACATAGTTTGCTTATCAATTTTAAAATTTAATTCACAAGAAAATCTGAAAAGTCTTAAAATTCTTAATCCATCATGACATAAAACTTCATCTGGTGTTTCAACCGTTCTTAATGTTCTTCTTTTTATATCATTTATTCCATCATAAAAATCTAAAATTTTATCATTTTTTATATCATAATAAATTGCATTACATGTAAAGTCTCTTCGTTTTGCATCCTCTTTAACATCTTTTATAAATTGAACTTTCTCTGGCAAATGTTGTCCGCCTGCTGGATAAAAATCTTTTCTGAATGTAGTATATTCATATTTTTCTTCCTTTATTGATATTAAAGCACTTCCAAGAGTTTTGCTTTTAACCTTAACTTTAAATGCACTATCTTTTAAAAGGTCTTCAATCTCTTCTATTGTCAATGATGAACATATATCTATATCATCTTTTTCTATTTCCATTATAGAATTTCTTATAAATCCTCCAACAACATATAGTTCACATGGAAAAAGTTTTGCAAGTTTTTTTAAATTTTCCGAAATTTCTATAACCATTTTGATTAACACCTCTTTTTAATTATCTTAATCTTTTTATAGAATACTTTATTTAATAAACAATGTCAAATCTATTTTATAATAAAGTTGACATTCAATTAATAATTAATTATAATTTAGTGTATAAGTATATAAAATAGGGAAATATGAAAAAAAAGAAAAATGAAATTGAATACCCATCTCTTGTAAAAACGCAAAATAAATATAAAAAAAAATTGTCAGTTGTTGATAGCTTGACAACACTTTTTTACACACTAAAAGCAATAGAAGAAAATAAAAGTTTTTTAGAAAAATTTAAAAATAAATTAATTATAAAAAGAAAAATTAAAGAAGAAAAACCTGCAGTTCCAAGCGATGTAGTTAGGTTTGAAACTGATGTAGTAACTGGACTAAACAATGAACAAATAGAACAACGAAAAAAGGCAAATTTAATCAACAAAACAAAGGTTAAATCTTCAAAATCATATGGTGCAATTTTTGCTAAAAATATATTCACTTTTTTCAATATGTTGTGGGCAATTATTGCTGCAGCATTGATAGCTGTAGGCTCTTATAGTGATCTAATTTTTATCTTTGTTATCATTGCAAATACAGCAATTGCAATAATACAAGAAATACGTGCTAAAATAACTATTGAAAAATTATCAATTGTTACAACTCCCCTAATCAAAACTTTGCGAAATGGAGAAATTGTTGAAATTCCATCTGATCAACTTCTTTTAGATGATGTAATCATTCTTTCAAATGGAAGTCAAATTCCGTCAGATTGTAAAATCCTAGAAGGAAAAGTTGAAGTAAATGAAAGTCTCTTAACCGGTGAATCAAACCCAATAGAAAAATCTACAGATGCAATGCTATTGTCAGGAAGTTTTATTGTTACTGGTCAATGTTATGCTAGAGTTGACAAGATTGGCAAAGACAATTATATATACCAAATGGCTAAAAAGGCAAAAGAGTTTAAAGCCCCTCAATCAAATCTTTTTAAAGATTTAAATAGACTTATTAAATATATCGGAATAGCACTTGTCCCTATTGGAATTCTAACCTTTTTAAAGGAATATGCTCAAGAAGGATCTACCATAAAAGATCAAATAACTAATACAAGCGGAGCTTTGACAAGCATGATTCCTGCAGGAATGTTCTTATTAGTAACACTTGCGCTTGCTATTGGTGTTATCAAACTTGCAAAAAAGAAAACACTTGTTAAAGATTTATATTCTATTGAAATGCTTGCACGAACAAATGTTTTATGTCTTGATAAAACAGGAACTATCACTGATGGAACAATGAGAGTTATTGATTTTATGACATATACTAAAAAAAGAAAATCAAGCATAAAGAAAATACTTTCTAATATTCTAAATGTTCAAACAACAATTAACGCAACTTCAAGTGCAATGATAAAAGAATTTGGTCGTGGCAATGATTACACCGCCCTTAACATAGTTGAATTTTCTTCGGAAAGGAAATATTCAATAACTCAATTATCAAATCATAACATATATTTTCTTGGTGCCGCAACAAGAATTGGCTGCTATTTATCTCAAGAACAGCTTGATTATATAAAAGAACAACAAGAAAAAGGTCTCCGCGTTCTTGCACTTGCAGAACAAGAGGGCGGGAAATTTGACAAAAAAATGACTGGCGAAAACTCAGTTTTACTTGCTTTAATTATAATTGAAGAACACATACGTGAAGATGCTGTGGAAACAATACAATGGTTTAAAGATAATGGTGTTAATATAAAAATCATATCTGGTGATGATCCATCAACTGTTTCTAAAATAGCTGAACGCGTTGGAGTTGAAAATAGCGATAAATACATTTCTTTAGAAAACTTTAGTTTAAAAGAAGTAGAACAAATGGCAGATCAGTTCACTGTTTTTGGAAGAGTTACCCCAGAACAAAAATATACAATAATCAAAGCATTAAAAAACAAAGGCAATGTGGTTGCTATGACTGGTGATGGCGTAAACGATACTTTAGCATTAAAAGAAGCTGACTGCTCTATTGCAATGGCAGACGGAAGTGAAGTTGCAAGAAGTATTTCAAAACTTGTTTTGCTTGAATCCAACTTTTCATCACTACCTTCAGTCGTGAAAGAAGGAAGACAGGTGATAAACAATGTTCAAAATTCATCATCTCTATTCTTAATGAAAACGTTCTTTGCAATTACCCTAACAATTATAACCCTATTTGTTCAATTACCTTACCCATTCAAACCAAGCATGATGTTACTTCTTGAAGCTTTCGTAATAGGAATACCTTCATTCTTACTAACTTTTGAACCTAATACAAAACCTATTCGTGGTAACTTTATTCCTCAAGTGTTAAAAAGGTCTTTACCAAGAGCCTTATTGATGCTGTTGAATGTTTTAATTGTAATGATTTTATATTATTCACAATCAATACAAACATTAACATTTGATGAGTATAGAACACTTTGTGTTTTATTGCTAACCTATACTGGTCTATTGAATTTGTCAACTTTGTGTTTCCCTTTGACTTTAATACGAGGAATAACCCTTGCAATTTCGTTTGTCTGCATCACAGGGACTTTATTAGGAATTCCAAGTTTATTCTCTGTAACATCAAATTCATTTGCTGTAATTGTTACATTCTTTGCAATAATTCTTGCTTCAATCATTGTTATTGCTTTAATAAAACTTAACAAAAAGAAAATTGATAAACTTCGCGATAAAGTGATCAGTATTTTACAAAAACAATAAAAAACACGGAAAAATTCCGTGTTTTTATTTTTATATATTATTTTAATATAATTAAAAATTAAATAAAATATTTTTTTATTAATTTATTTTTTATTTATTATTTTTTTATTTTTTTATTTTTTTATTTTTTTATTTTTTTATTTTTTTATTTTTTATTTTTTATTTTTTTATTTTTTATTTTTTATTTTTTTATTTTTTATTTTTTATTTTTTATTTTTTATTTTTTATTTTTTATTATAAATAAAAAAGACTTTAATTTTTGGTCTTTTTTTAATTATTAACAAAATTATATAAAGCGTAAGTATTCGCTCTATCAGTAATTGTTACTATTCTAGGTTTTACTCTTACCTCTCCATCATAAAAACAATATGCTCCGAAATAGAAAGTCAATTCTGAATCTTTATTTTCTGAATTTAAAGAAAAGTAAATATCGCTATATCTCAATTCATATGCATTTGAATTTCTCTTTGAATAGCAAATGC
>CALWRN010000039.1 GCA_944383975.1 uncultured Clostridia bacterium
AGCAGTTGTTACTGGTTCAATCCCTCCAACAGGACTTCCGCTTCCATTTATTTCAAGTGGTGGGACTGCTGTAATGGTTTTTATGGCTGGCATTGGAATTTGTTTAAATGTGTTATTGCAAAGCAAAGGGCAAGACGTAAAAGTGGTAAAATTAAAATCGTTAAAAAACAAATTAATCAATACTAAAAAAGAGAACTAGATTTTAGTTCTTTTTTATTAATATATTTAATAAAATGACGTCATTTTCGTATGACGAAGTAGTGGCGGGGCGTATAATAGATACTGAAGATATAGGGGGATTATTATGTTATTCGATTTATTTTTTAACAATCATGGTTCTTATGAAGTTTTAGCGAAAGTAAGAAAACATTATTTTGAAAAAGAAAAAGAAATAATTTTGTTGATTGATGCAGATGGTAAATATGATGCTGAAAAAATAGCAAAAAGACAATTAAAGGATAATGGTTATAGTAATATTGATATTATATCTGTGCGTTTAAAAAAGTATAAATAAATTATAAATGATTAAGTCAAATAATGTTATATATCAATAATTATAATTTATTAACCAAATATCAATTATTTTTATTTGTTATAGTATAATTAAATTTTAGGAGGTGTTTTTGGATAATATTGAAACTTTAGATATTCTTATTGCATTTGTTAAGGGGTATAAGAATAACATAATTGAGTCAATAATTGATGGTAAATTGTATAATATTTATAGTTGTCGGTATTTATTAGGTCAAATTCTCAGACAATTTTATATCCCAAGTGAACGATGGTTTATTTCAAAAAAAGCAAAAAATTTATGGGATAAGTTGACGAAAGAAAAAATAGAAAATCATCATTATAATGACAAAATAATTTGTTGTAATGAAGAACCTATAGAAGTTAAAATTTATAAAGGTGCAGAATTGAAGTTTGAAAAAAGAATATTACATAAAGGAGATAAATTTAAGTTTAATTCTATTTTTCATGAAGAACATATCATTCCAGTTTATTCTATAATTAATGAATTATGTAATTTAAATAGTCTAACTTATGCAAATGTAACAAAAGTTTTAGAAAAGATGGCTATGTGTAGAATGTTAAAAGAAGAAGATAAAAAATTGAATTTAAATCATTTTAAATTTAAAAGACCAAATAGTGTTGAAAAAATATTAATCGAAGTTTATTCTAAAGTAGGAATAGAGATTTGTGAAAGTTAAATTAAGTTTAAATGTAAAAAAATCAATTTTTTTGGTGAAAATTCATATAAAATAATTATGAGTAGTTTTTATGTTGTTGGTGGAAATAAATTAAATGGAGATGTGAATATTGATTGTGCAAAAAATTCTCTTCTCCCAATTTTGGCTTGTTGTATTATGACAGAAGATGAAGTGATTTTAAAAGATGTTCCTAAATATAGTGACGTTATTGCAATGTGCAATATAATTCAGCATTTAGGTGGAAAGGTTGAATGGCAAGAGCAAAATCTTATTATAAATTGTAAAAGTCTTGATAATTGTGATGTTCCGAACGAACTTGCTTCTTTAGTTCGTTCTTCTATTTTTACACTTGGACCAATTTTGGCGAGAATGAAAAAGGCAAAAGTTAGTTATCCTGGTGGTTGTGATATTGGTTTGCGACCTATTGATATACATATTTCAGGAATAAAAAATCTTGGTGGAAAAGTTGTTGAGAAAAACGGATACATTTATGCAGATGGGTTAAATATTAATGGTGGGAATATAATGTTATCGTTTCCAAGCGTTGGTGCGACAGAAAATATTATGATGCTTGCCTGTTTAATAAATGGTGAGACGAGAATAAGTAATCCGGCAAGAGAACCAGAGATTGTTGATTTACAGAATTTTATAAATTGTTGCGGGGGATCTGTTCAGGGGGCTGGGACTAATGAAATTATAATAAAAGGAGTAAAGCATCTTCATGGTTGCTGTTATAAAACAATTCCAGACAGAATAGAAACTGGAACGTTTATGATTGCATGTGCTATGTGTGGGGGTAGATTAGTTTTAAAAAATGCCTTAGAAGAACATAATCAAGAACTTATAACTAAACTTAAAAAAACTACTTGCAAAATAGAAGCATTAAATGATAAAATTATTATTGAAAGTGAAGGCAAACCAATTTCTTTTGGAGAAATAGAAACGGCAGTTTATCCTGGTTTTCCAACCGATCTTCAAGCTCAAATGATGGCACTTGCATCTGTTTCTGAAGGATATTCACTTATCTTAGAAAATCTTTTTGAAGCAAGGTTTAAGCATGCTGGTGAACTTTTGAAAATGGGTTGTGATATCCGTTTTAAAAATGGGGTATGTATTGTTCATGGCAAGGAAAAAATTTATGGAGCTGATGTTGTAAGCACTGATTTAAGAGGTGGAGCGAGTTTAGTGCTTGCAGGGCTTAGAGCTGAAGGTTATACAACAATTGGGAATATAGAGTTGATAGACAGAGGATACTATAAATTTGAAGAAAAATTGATTAATATTGGTGCAGATATTAAAAGGATTTTGAAGTGAAAAAAGTTTGGATAATTATTTCTTGTGTTGCTGTAGGGGTGATAGGACTTATAATCCTATTGTCTTTCACGCTTTTTTCTTTAAAAAATGTTTCGGTTGACTTCAGAACAAGCAAAAGTAACATTGTTTTATCAGATGAACAAATTATAGAAAGTGCTGGTTTTAGTTATGGAAGTTCGGTGTTTTTCCATGGAAAGAAAGACTATGCTAAAAATATAGAAAACGCAGATCCTTATATTAAGGTTATTAATATTGAAACTGTATTTCCATCAAGTTTTATTATTCATATTTCAGAAAGACAAGAAATTTTTGCAATTGAAAAAGATGGCGAATATTTAATATGTGATGATGAGTTTAAAGTTTTAAAAAAAGAATCTGATTTTACATCATCTCAAAATAATTCTATTTTATTAAGTGGAATTGTAATAAAAAACGAAACAGTTGAAATAGGTGATTTCTTAGATGTTGAAAATTTTGTAAATGTTTTTTCAACTCTTTACGGATTCAATTATCCATTAGGACAACAAGAGGCTTTAATCAAGCAAATTAATTTTAAAGATATTTATGATGAAACACTTAAAGAAAATCAATTATCCTTTGAATTGAAAATGTTTAATGGACAAACATACTTAATTAAAAATTGCAATTATGGTTTGACTGCAAAGATGAAGCTGTTTACCGAAGTATATTCACAAATATTTACCTATATTGGCAAAGAAATCAATGGTGGACATGTTTTAACAGAAGAAGATTTAAAAACTTGTACAGTAGAGATAAACAATTATTATGATTATACTTCGCATAATGAAAATGACTGCTATTTTAATTTAATTTTATCAAATGAAAATATATAAAAAATAAAAATATTATGTAAAATAATAAAAAAAGAACATATTTTTTATGAAATATGCTCTTTTTTCTTTAATTTTTATTCATTAAATAAGTTTGATGCAGAATTTTCTTGATCTTCATCATCGCCGAAAAATAATTTTTCGCCAATTTCTTCCTTTGGATGTTTAAGAAGTTCTTCCCTGCATGCTTTAAGAAGTGGTTGTTGTAAATCAGTTAAATTTCCATCATAATGAAATGCTGCGACTTGATCATGTCCACCGCCACCAAATTGAGACGCAATATTTCCAACATTTACATTATTTTTTCCACGCATGCTTATATAGTAAGAATTATCTTCCTGTTTTATTGCAAGCAATGCAATATCTACACCTTTAATATCAATTCCATGATTTACAATTCCAAGAGTATCTTCAAATGATGCATCGGCATTTGCTAGGTCTTGTTTGGTAAGTTTCATAATTGCAATTCTATCTGAAGACAAAAACCTTAGCGAACTTAAAGCTTTTTGCAATAAATAAGCTTTAGATTTTGTATTATTTTTAAAGAAATGGTCGTTTAATGCTTCAATATTAATTTTTCTCTCTACCATTTCGGTTATAATCTTGTGAGTATAAATTGTAACATTTTGAGTTAAGTTATTTGTATCTGTAATTATTCCAGAGTATAGAAGGTTACAAACTTCATCTGAAATTGTATATTTTCTTATTTTGGCTAAAATATATAATCCTTCACAAGTAGAAGATGTTTTTAAAACAATATTATTGTCTGCAAATTCAGTGTTTGTTGCATGGTGATCAATATTAAGTGTTTTTTTAGCATTAAAAAATAAATCTTGATATTTCCCCATTCTGCTTGCAGAAGCACAATCAACGCTTATTGCAAGATCATATTTTTCGCAGTTTTGAACATTTGTTTCAACATTTTTTATTATAGCACCATTGATTTCATTTATTTCATCTGCATCTACAAAAATATCAATTTGCTTATCTGGCATCTCTTGTGTAAGATTTTGTTTTATTAATTTTTTTAAAGCCACTGCTGAAGCTAGAGTGTCTGCATCTGGCATCGTATGGCAAAATATTGCGATGTTTTTACTTTCAGCGATGTCTTCAAGGCATTGTTTTAATGAACGCATTATTCCTCCTTAAGTAAAACATATATATTATATATCATTATACTATATTTTGTCAAATTTATAAATTGAATTTAAAACCTATAAGTTATTGACAAAATTTATAAATTGAATTAAACTATATTTGTTAAATAAAAAGTTATGTTTTTATTAGTTTGTAAAGGATGCTTATGAAAAAGGAAAAGTTTGTTTTAGTCTTTGATATAGGTTCGTCAAAATTGCGAGCAATGTTTGCTGGCAAAGGACTTAACAACACCTTTAATATTAAAGGTTATAAAGAAATAGAGTATGATGGATTTTATGAAGGAAACTTCTTGAAACAAGAAAAATTATCTGGTCTATTTGAACAAATCATTGATGAACTTGATATTATACCTAATAAAAAAATTAATAAAGTTTATATAGGGGTTCCTGCAGAATTTTCTTCTGTTCGTAGCAGTGAAGTTTCTATAAACTTTGGTGATAGAAGAAAAGTTAAAAAAGCTGATATTGACTCATTATTTTATATGGCAAGTGAAAAAGCTAAAAGTGCAGATGTTGAGGTTGTAAGTGTAAATCCTATAAATTATCTTCTTGATGATGGAAGATTTACATTGTCACCAATCGGAGAGAGTGCAACTTCAATTTCAGCAAATCTTTCAATTGTCTATGCAAACAAAGAATTTATTGACCTTTTTAATTCAATAGTTGCAGGATTGAATTTTGAAAGTGTTGAATACATATCAGAGCCTCTAGCCCAAGTATTGTTTGTAATGCCAAAAGAAAAGAGAGAAGATCTTTCGTTATTGGTTGATGTTGGTGACTTGACAACAAGCATAGCATTTGCAAAAGGGGAAGGACTTATTGGGCTTACATCTTTTTCAAGAGGCGGTGGATTTATAACAAATGATTTATCTGAAGCTTTTGATTTGTCAATGGGAGAAGCTGATAGACTTAAAAGGCAAATAGTTTTATCGCTAAAGGGTAAACAAAATGATTTTTACGAATTGACCCTTGATTTAGGGAAAGTTGAAAAAATTATGCTTAATAGTGCAAATGAGGTTGCTGGCTATAGAATAGATGAACTTGCACAAGTTATTGCAAAATGTGTTCAAATGTATTCAAAGGAATATTTAACTTATCTGCCTGTTTATTTAACTGGTGGCGGAATTAGTAAAATCAAAGGTGGACGAGACTATCTTGCAAAATGCCTAGGCAGAAATATTGCTTATGGTGTTCCGCCTTTACCAGGAAAAGACAAACCAGAACTTTCTTCAATTTATTCACTTGTAAACTCTGCTTTAAATTCAGAAGAGAACAACTGACTGGAAAATATGTCAAACCTAAATAAATAAAAATTTTTGCATTTATATCTTGTATTTTTCTCTAAGTGTGCTATAATTGAAAATGTATAAATATACAAAAAAATTACCGAAATTGCAACTTTATACATTTCATAAAAAATTTTTATAGAAATGATTGCAAATTTATTCAAAAAGTATTACAATATGAGTAATAAAATATTCAAGGAGATTTTTATGGAAAACAATTACAATACTTCTGCTACTAAAATAAAAGTTATTGGTGTCGGTGGTGGCGGAAACAATGCTGTAAATCGTATGATTGACGCAGGTGTAAGTTCAGCTGAATTTATTGCTGTAAACACTGATCAACAAGCATTACTTTTAAGTAAGGCTGAAACAAGACTTCAAATTGGTGAACGTCTTACAGGTGGACGTGGCGCTGGTGCTAAACCTGAAATTGGACAAAAAGCCGCAGAAGAAAGCAAAACTTCTTTAACTGAAATGTTAAAAGATGCAAATCTTGTATTTATTACCGCAGGTATGGGTGGAGGAACTGGAACTGGTGCTGCACCTGTAATTGCTCAAATTGCAAAAGAGCTTGGCATTTTGACTATTGCTGTTATTACAAAACCTTTCAGCTTTGAAGGTCCTGTAAGAGCAAAAAATGCTGAAGATGGTCTTGAAAAGTTAAGAAAATATGTTGATGCTTTGGTTGTTATTCCAAATGAAAAACTTCTTCAAATAGTTCCTAAAAAGACCCCTATTATGGAATCATTCAGATTTGCTGATGATGTTTTAAGACAAGGCGTTCAAGGAATTTCTGACCTTATCGTATTCCCAGGACTTATTAACCTTGACTTTGCAGATGTTACAACAATAATGAAGGATAAAGGTCTTGCACATATGGGAATAGGTTATGGTGCAGGTGATAACAAAGCCTTAGAAGCTGTAAAACAAGCTGTTGCAAGTCCTCTTCTTGAAACTACAATTGAAGGAGCTACTGGACTTCTTATTAATATAAAAGGTGGAAATGACCTTACTCAAGATGATATCAGCGAAGCTGCTGCACTTGTTCGTGAAGTTGTTGCACCTGATTGCAATATTATTCTTGGAACAAGCATTGATGAAAACATGCATGATGAAGTTGAAATTACTTTAATTGCAACTGGATTCCAAAGCCCAAGTGATAAGAAGAAAGAAGAAGAGAAAAAGGCTCAAGAAATGGAAAAGGCTCGTTCTATAGGAAATATGGGGCAAGAAAAAAATCCATTCTCAGCAAGAAGCATGTTCTCAAATTATATTCAAAAGGAAAAAGAGGAAGAAATGTCAAGACCTGATGTTTCAATAGAAAGAAATAATGATAGTCTTGGTTCTTCAAGGGTTGAAGTTAAATCTTCAAATGTTCCACCTTGGATTGAAAAGCTTAGAAAAAACAAAAAATAATAAAAACTCAGTTTAGTCGTTTTAAAGTTGGCAATATTTTGAGAAAAGAGTATAAATTAAGTTTAAATCTTAAAATATACTCTTTTTTTCAAAATGTTTTTTGTTTTTATATAATGTGTCTCTCTTTTAAACTTTGATTTTGTGTTGTTAAATTAAAAAATTCTTTAATGTACTGCTTAAAGGGAGTTTATATATAAGTTTTGTAAATATATTTTGGTTTTATATTGAATATCTATTTATAAAATACATTGCTATTGACATAAAAAATATTGTCTAATATAATTAGTATATGAATAAAACAATATTAAAATTTATTTCTAATCAAAATATTGATATGGAAAAAATAGAAAAGTTAAATGAAAAAAGAGTTGATTCATTAGATGACATAAACTGGATTATAAGAAACTATAATATACCCAAAAATAGTTATATACCTAAAAAAGTTTGCATTGCTGATATTGAAGGTTATGATTATAAATTTATGAATTTGGATAATAAAAATATTATTAATAATATGTCATTTTTCTATGATGAGGAAAAAAGTGGTTATACAACCCGCTCAATATCACTTCTTGATATTACTTCTGAAGATATCATTGAAAAACTTAAAAATAGTTTTCATAACGATCCAATTTGTTTAATTGAGGCTGATGAGGGAAAATATATAATAGGAACTAATGGTCTTCATCGTTATCATGTGATTAGAGCTCATTATCTCAAAGAAATTTCACAGCTTAAAAATAATGATTTAGGGGAATTAAATAATATAAAGAGCAAATATGTTTTTGAAACCTTAGTTAGTGAAATAGATTTCTTTAAAACTTACACCTCTTTTTTGTTACAAACCATGGCTAAATATCAAAATAGAAATATTGATTTAATGGCTGACTATGACATATATGTTGGATTGACTGGTAAAATCGTATTAAAAGATTATGATGCGGGAACACAACATATTCTTGATGATGAACAACTTTATTCAATACTTCAAAATTCATTTCAAAGTTTTTTGTCGGATAAGTCAATAAATAAAAAGGAATTCAAAGAATTTTTTGAAACAATCAAAAAGGCACAAGACAATTTTGAAAGCTTTAACAAATTTTGTAAACAAAATTTAAGACATTTTATTCCATATCTTAATACTAAAAATTTAAAATATTTTATCAAGGAGGACTATGATGCAAATATATAAATGTAAAGAATCCGATAAAGAAAAATCAGAAAAATATATTTTCAAAGATGGAGAAAAAGAAATTGGAATTGGTTATTTTATAGAGAATGAAATAAATCCTATTTATCTATTTATAAATGAGGAGTATAGATCTAATGGTTATGGTAAGAGACTTTTTTTACAAATGATAAAAGTTGCCAAAGATCATGGTCTAAAAGTCTTAATGTTTGAAATAAAAAATGAAAATTATAGAATTATAAATATCATTGCTTCTTTTGGAGCTCTTAATATTGGAACTTCAAATGGAATTCAAAAATGGGTTTTACCGATAAGTCTAAGAAATTAAAGTAAATAAAAATAGTTTAATATTTAAAATCTTTATAAAACAAAAATAGATAATATAAACAGTTTTTTTATTTATCAATTTTAAGAATAAAACATAGAATAATTAGTTGATATTTGATAATCTAAAAATTTAACCTTAAATTATGATTTGACTACATTATTAATATAATTTAATATATAAATATGGAAAAAGAAAAGTATTCTTTTAAAAATTCTATTTTTATTTGTGTTATTATTATATTGCTTATCTCTTTATTAAGTGTAAGCATAATACTTTTTTGTTTTAAAATTAATAAAAATAATTTGACAGATAACAATTCTCCTAAAGGCGTTTGGTGGTGGGATAATCGTTTGTCTGACGAGTATTTAGATTTTGCTCAGCAAAACAATATTAATGAAATTTATTATTATACAAGTGATTTTAGTCAAAAAAATTCAGATTTCATAAAAAATGCAAATAATAGAAATATTGACGTTTATTGGCTTTGCGGTGATTATGTTTACATTGATGATTATTCATTATTTTATTTAGAAATGGATAAGTTTATTGAGTTTCAAAGTTTAAACAAAGATAACAACTTTGAAGGTGTCCATTTAGATGTAGAGCCTCATCAAAATCCAGATTGGGAAAATGACAGAGAAAATATAATTATTAGATATCTAGATTTTGTAAAAACCGTTACTGAAAGATATTCAGACATAAAATTTGATTTTGATATACCTTTTTGGTTTGATGATATTATAAATTTTGATAACCAAACTAAAGAATTATATAAGTTTGTTTTTGATTATGCTGACAGAGTTTTTGTTATGAGTTATAGAGATAGTGCAGAAGAAATGGTTAAAGTATCCAGTGAAGAGCTTGATTATGCAAAAGAGATAAACAAGCCAATTTTCTTATCTGTTGAAACGGGCGAAGAAGAAGATATTGTTACTTACTATCAAGAAGGGAAAGCTTATCTTTATAGTCAAATAGAAAATTTAAAGGACTTAATAAAGCAAGATTTTGGACTTGCAATTCATCACATTAAAAGCTGGAAGGAACTTAAAGATTGAACTTTTAAATAAATCATAATATTAGGTGAAAGCCTAATATTTTTTTTATAAACAAAAAAGTCTAATTAGTGATTTTAAAATATATTATTCGCATAAATTCTTTTACTCTATTTAAAAACATATAGTTTACAATTAAAACAAGAGGGGAATATGGAAATAATAGTTGAAATATCTCTTTTTATAAATTTGTTTTTAAACTCCTTTATTCTAAAATTGACTGGATTTTTTCTTCGTGAAAGGACGAGATTGTGGTTTGTATCAGCAATCTTTGGAACTCTTATTTCTCTAATTTCTCCTCTTTTTTCTCTTCCTTTTTATTCTAAAATTTTACTTCAAATATCTGTCAGTTTTATTATGATTTGCATTTCTTTCAATTATAAATCATTTAAAAGGTTTGCTTTAATTTGTGCAGTTTTTGTTTTAACAACATTTATTTTTGGTGGTGGCTGTTATGCTTTGCAAAATATAGTTGGACAATTTCCGCTTTTTGTTGTAGTTATATTTTCTACATTTATTTATTTTGTTGCCAAGGTTGTTATTCATATACAACATAAGGCAAACATCATAAAAAACTTTACTTATAAAGTTGTCTTGAAAGATGGAAAAACAGAGGTGACAGAAGAGGGCTTTTTAGATAGTGGGAATATGCTTTATGATACAATCACCAAAAAACCTATAATTTTGATAACTTTTGATGTATTTCATAAATTGTATAACAATATTTCATATTTATCTGCTTTTACAAAGAAGTTTAATGAAAGTTCTATTAAGAATGGTCATTACATAAAGATAAATAGTGTTGGAAGTGGGACAAGCATATTAGTTTTTACAGTGGATGAAATTTCTGTTGGAGAAAATAAATCTTTTAAAAATGTGATGTTAGGATTATCTTTTTCTGGTTTTGAAAAGAGTTTTGGTAAAAATATTTTACTACATAGTGAGTTGGTTTGAATTTAGGAGGGATTATGCAATTATTGTTTAAATTAAGAAAATTTATCTATGAATTGTTTCACAATAACAGTTTACTAAAATTAGAAAATATAGTTTGTTATGTTTGTGGCAATGAAGAATTTTTGCCTCCACTTGATGCTGACGAAGAGAACAGACTTCTTATTTTAAAAGAAAACGGCGATTTGTCTGCATCAGAAAAATTGATAGAACATAATTTAAGACTTGTTGCTTATATTGCAAAAAAGTTTGAAAATAGCAATATAGAATTTGAAGATCTTATTTCTACAGGAGCTATTGGTCTTATTAAAGCGGTTAGAACTTTTAAAGTTGATAAAAATATAAGGCTTGCAACCTATGCATCAAGGTGTATTGAAAACGAAATCCTTATGCAAATAAGAAAAACATCTAAAATTAAAAATGATATCAGTCTAGACAAGCCTTTATGTGAAGACTATGATGGAAATCAACTTGTATTGTCTGATATAATTCCTTGCGATGATGATATTGAAGAAAAAACTGTTGTTGAGCCTGCTGATAAGGAAATTATATATGAATTGATTTCAAAATTAAATAACAGAGAAAAAGAAATAATGATCTTAAGATATGGACTTATGGGACAAGAGGAACTTACTCAAAGAGAAGTTGCAATAAAACTTGGTATCAGTCAAAGTTATATTTCACGACTTGAAAAAAGAATTTTAAATGATATGAAAATAGAACTAGAAAAACAAATGTCTTTATAATTTATAATAATTTATAAAAATATTAATAATTTATTTTAATTAAATAATTTTAAATATTTATTTTAATTATTTTATTTAATTTTTTATTTAATTAATTTTTATTTATTTTTATTATTTAATTAAATTAATTTATTTTTTATTTTTATTATTTTTTTTGAAAAAAAATAATTTTTTTATATTATTTTGTTGAATTTTGTATTTCGTGTATAAGATTTATATGCAATGCTAAAGATATTTCTTATCAGGAGGTATGAAATGTCTTCAAGAGTATGTATTGCAGGAGTAGATACTACTAAACTTCCTAAACTTACGAATGCTGATATGGTTGAGCTAATGAAAAAAATAAAAAAAGGAGATGAAAAAGCAAGAGAATATTTTGTCGTTGCAAACTTAAGACTTGTTTTATCTGTTGTTCATAGATTTGGAGCAAGAGGCGATAGAGCAGATGATATGTTTCAGGTAGGTTGTGTAGGGCTTATGAAAGCTATAGATAATTTTGATGAATCTTTGAATGTAAAGTTTTCAACCTATGCCGTTCCGATGATTATTGGTGAGATAAAACGTTATTTGAGAGACAATAACTCTGTTAGGGTTTCTCGTTCTTTAAGAGATGTTGCATACAAGGCACTACAGGCGAAAGAGGAATTATCAAAAAAATCTATAAAAGAGCCTTCTGTTGATGAAATTTCTGATGTTATCAAAATTCCTTCAAGCACTATAACATTTGCTTTAGATGCGATAAGTGATACTGTTTCGTTAAGTGAGCCCGTTTATACCGATGGTAGTGATACAATTCATTTGCTTGATCAAATTGCTGACACAAAGCATACCGATGAAAATATCTATGAGAATATTTCAATAAAAGATGCTATTAAAACTCTATCTGATAGAGAAAGAGAAATTCTTTTAATGCGCTACTATATTGGGAAAACACAAACAGAAGTTAGTGAAGAAATTGGTATTAGTCAAGCTCAGGTATCTAGGCTTGAAAAAAATGCCCTTAAAGTTATAAAAGAATTTTTAGTTTAATTGTCATTATTTGTAAAATAATCTCATACATTAAAAATGTGGAAAGTTCATTTATAGAATTAAGATGTAAAGAAGTTGTTAATATTTTAGATGGCAGAAAATTAGGGCATATTATAGACCTTGTTTTTGATTTGGGCTCTGCACGAGTTTTAGGTTTTGTTGTGCCTGGAGAAAAAACAGGTTGGAATGTTTTTAAAAATACAAATCAATTATTTATTCCATATGGCTGTATTGTAAGAATTGGAGAAGATGCCATTTTAGTTGAACTTCCGCCACAGGGTATTCCTACTAATCCTTATATTTTAAATCAATCTAATAAAAAATAAATATAGTCTTTAAAAGTCTATATTTTTTTTTAAACTCATATTGACAAAATTGTGCATATGAATTACAATTTAATAAAGGTGTCTAAATGGAAAAATTTGAAGATGCTCCAGCAACTTGGGCAGTAAAAAATGATGGAAATGTAATCAGTATTAAAGATAATTTTGATAAGGGATATAGAAATATTCATATTATTGCAAATGTTATTGATTATAATGTTTTAAAAAGTGTTATTAACTTAATTTCAGAACAACAAGTTAGAAAAGTTGTTGTTAATAGAACCAAAATTATTTTTACTCCTAACGAAATATCGTATCTTGAAAAGTTAAATGATTTTTTAAAAACAACTAAATTTAGAGATAAAAAGACCATAACTCTTGAAATTTTGGAAAATTCATCTTCATATTCATTATATGAAATTAAAGAGGGATTTAACAGATTATCAAAAGAGGCTGAAATTATTAGAAACGGATATGTTATAGAGCCTAATGGTGGTAAAAGAGAATTTAGTCCTTTAGAAAAATTGTTTGCTATACATAGTATAGTTGAAAATAATTATTATAGTAAAAACGAAGATGTCTTGCCTGAGGCTACAAGAAACCTTTATTCTGTTTTGCAAAGAGATAGAGCTGGTATTGTATGTTTAGGATATGCAAAATGGTTTAAAGCATTGGCTGATATGGTTGATCCAAATCATAAAGAATTTAAAGTTGGAATTGTTGCTAGTTTTTTTCCTAAAAAGAGAAAGGAAGACTATGATTATGAAAAAATACTAGAAAATAATTTATTTAGAAATATTTATTCAGAAGAAGAACAAAATTTTCATGCAACAAATATCGTTTTTGTTAAAGATGATTATTATGAAATAAGTGGAATATATCATAATGATCCAACTTTTGACAGCATAAGACCTTTAAGAGAAGAAATAAGTTTTCTACATTTTATGTGGCCTTTCCATGGTTATGTAAAAACTGAAAAAAAATTTATACCTATGCATGTCTTTCATAATAAACTATCTCAAGCCAAGAATTTAGGTAGTTTGATGTTCATTAAACAACCAGAGTTAAAGATTTCTTTTGCGTATGAAAAATATTTAAAATACCCTAAGAAAAAAGTTTATATTAAACAAAAGGAAAGGGTGTATAAACTTTTATCTTCTCAAATAGACAAAGCAAAAAATAATAATATCAATTTGGGCAAAGATTATTATATTAAAAGAAATAATAATAATGAGGTGTATTTGAATCACTCATATATAAACTGGAAACAAGCAATAGAAGATTATATGGAAAAACATAATAAAGAATTTAAAGACAATAGAATTCTTTTAGAATATGTTTCTAGAAAAGGAAAACTTCCAGACATATCAAACTTTTCTGAAGATGAAATTAAAGATATTAATTTTACGATTTCTTTATATCCATTTAGAGAAGCAAAAAAGATGATTGATGAAAAATATAAAATTAAAAATAATGATTTTACAAGCAAAAGTTTAAAAATTCTTATAGAAAAAAATAACGAAAGACGTTTAATTATGGCAAACAAGTCTTTAGAAAAATTTGTTTCTAAGTATAAATTGCCAAATATTGAAGATTTATATAAAGAAGATGCTGATGAAATTTTGCGTGTTTTCTTAAATTATTATTATTTAATTGTTGAGCCAAAACTCTTATCATATCTAAAGGAAGAAGATATGGAACAATATCGTAGTTATATTGACAATATTTTAAAAACAAGAGGCAGATTTTCTTTAGGTCAATTAAATGAAAAAATTCAAGAAAAAGATAAGAGTGAATTTAAAAAGATAATAGAAAATGATGATACAGAAGAAATTATGTATAATTCTATGGTTAAAATAAAAGAAAATGTAGGAAAATATTTTAAACAACAAAATGAAGAAACATTAAAAGAGGCAGATGTTAATATAGAACTATTTTAAAAAAAAAAGAGGCTTAAATTAAAACCTCTTTTTTTATTTACATATTTTCTAATAGTTTCTTAAAAGAATCTACATCTTTAAAATGTCTATAAACTGAAGCAAATCTTACATAAGCTACCTCATCTAAATCTTTAAGAGCGTCCATAACCATTTCACCAAGTTCAGAAGATTTAACTTCTTGAGATAGGCGATTTTGTATTGTTTTTTCAATATTTGAAACAATAGCATCAATTTGTCCCATACTTACAGGTCTTTTTTCACATGCTTTGATTATTCCATTCTTAAGTTTTGATGAGTCAAAAGATTGTCTTGAACCATCATTTTTAATTACTAAAATTGGTGTCGTTTCAACTGTTTCGTAAGTTGTAAAACGTCTTCCACATTTTAAGCACTCTCTTCTTCTTCTAATAGAATTTGTTTCATCACTATTTCTAGAATCTAATACTTTGCTTTCTTCACTGCCACAATATATACACTTCATAAAATCACTCCTTATACTAAATATAGCACATAAAGGTGATTCTTGCAAATAATTTGATAAATTTTGATTTTTGTTTAATTTTTATACTTATTTTTATAAATTACGTTTTGATTGAATTGTTTTAATTTTAAAAGTTTTAATATTTTGTTATGTATATAGAAAACTATTTCAGCATAATTTAGAATATGAATAATTTATTAGATGTTAAACAAGGGGTATATTGCACTATAAATCAAATATCAGAATATTCGCCACCTCAAATAAAAAGAAGACTTTTAGATTTAGGTTTTACTCATGGACAAAATGTGAGAATAATTGGTCAATCATTACTTAAGAAAGCTTATTTAATTGAACTTAGAGGATATATCTTAACTTTAAGAAAAGATATTGTGTCTTATATATTGATAGAAAAGTAAAAAGGACTTATAATGATAGATGTAAACTTAGTTGGAAATCCTAATACCGGTAAAACGACATTATTTAATACACTTACTTCATCTCATGAACATGTAGGAAATTGGCACGGAGTAACAGTAGAGGAAAAGGGGAAAAAATATAAATATAAGGATGAAGAAATAAATATTGTTGATTTACCTGGAATTTATTCTTTAACTTCTTTAAGTTATGAAGAAGAGGTTGCGTGTAATTATATTTTAAATCATAAAGACCGATTGGTTGTTAATATTTGCGATGCAAGCAATTTGCAGAGAAATCTTTATTTAACACTTGGACTAATGGAACTTGGTTGTCGCATTATATTAGTGATAAACCAAATTGATAAAAGACCTATTTGTAAGATTAATTTTTTAGAGTTAGAAAAAATTTTAAATTTAAGAGTGGTTTATGTAAATGCTGATAATAAAAAAAGTGCTGAGAAAATAAATCAGGCGATAATAGAAGAAAGTAAAAAAATAGATCAAAAAAAGTATTTTTTGCCTTATATTAATGAATTAAATTTTAAGGATATAAATAAGTTCGTTTCAAAAGATACAAGTGATTTTTATAAAATTAAAATATTGGAAGATGATGAAAAAGTAAAAAAAATGTTCAATATTTCAAAATCTTTTAATCAGATTGATATTGTTGCAAGTGCTAGATATAAATATATTGATGAAATAATAAATAAAACTTGCAGTAAAAGACAAAAAGTTTATGGCGCAAGTAAGTTTGATAAGGTGTTATTAAATCGCTTTTTGGCTTTTCCTATTTTCATCTGTCTTATCGCTTTAGCTTTCTATATAACTTTCTTTTCTTTGGGGGCTTTTCTTAGTGATGGGCTGACGATTTTACTAGAAAATTTTGTAGAAAAACCATTGATATCATTCCTAATTGATATATTTGGAACAAATTCATGGGTTGTTGGATTGTTCCAAGAAGCTATTATAGGTGGTGTTGGCTCAATTTTAACCTTTTTACCTCAAGTGGCTCTTTTGTTTTTCTTCCTATCACTTTTGGAAGATAGTGGTTATTTGTCAAGAGTTGCCTTTGTTTTTGAGGATATTCTTGGCAAGGTAGGACTTTCCGGCAAAAGTGTTTACACTCTTTTAATGGGGTTCGGCTGCTCTACAACTGCAGTATTAACTGCAAGAAACATGGATGATAAAAATTCAAAAATAAAGACAGGGCTATTAACACCATATATGTCATGTTCGGCAAAATTCCCAATTTATGCTGTATTAGGTGGGGTATTCTTTGGAGCAAACAATATTTGGGTTATAATTGGTATATATTTCATAGGTGTCGCGGTAGCAATTTTAATGTCTTATATTTTTGAAAAAACATTTTTACCAAGTAAGAAACAATCTTTCATTTTAGAATTTCCACCATATAGAATGATGAGTGTTAAAAGAACCTTTTTTCTTTTATGGCTTAATGTTAAACTTTTTATTATAAGGGTGGGGACATTAATTGTTGCAATGAATGTTATTGTTTGGATTTTATCTAATTTTTCTTTTTCATTTCATTATATAGCTAATGGTGAAGGCATAAGTATGCTTGAAAGTTTGGGTAAAATTTTATCTCCAATTTTTATTCCGCTAGGATTTAATAGTTGGGGGTTGGTGTCAGCATTGATTGCCGGACTTGTAGCCAAAGAAGTGATCGTATCTTCTATTGCTATGTTTAATGGTATTAATGAAAGCACAACATCTATTTTAGGTCAATCACTGACAAATCCTAATTCAGCAGTATATTTTGTAAGTGGTGCATCAGTTCTTTCATATCTTGTTTTTTGCTTGTTATATTTTCCATGTATTGCAACTACATCAGTTTTGATTAAAGAAATAGGCAAAAAATGGACTATTATTGGAATTGTTTTGGAATTTGTAGTCGCTTATATTGTTTCAATGTTTGTTTATTCCATCGCATTGTTTGCACAATATTTTGGAATTTTAAAATTGATAGTTTTAATCATAACCATAATGATTATTGTTTTTTCACTAATTATGGTTATAAAACGTATTAAAAACAAGAAGAGCTGTAGTAAATGTAAAAATTGTTCTTTACATTGTCATGAAGAATAAACTATTAATAAAATAATAATAATGTTAATTTTATTTTAATTAAAAAGACAAATAAAAACATTTTTAGTCACAAAATTGGTGGCTTATGAATAATAATTAATATGGAAAAACAAAAAGATAGTGGAAAATTTAAAATAATTTGTATAAAAGCACCTAAATGGCTTAGTTTTTTATTACGTAGGCTTATAAAAAACAAAGATTGACAAAATTATGTCATTATCTTTTATTGTATTTATGATAATAGATAATCATAGAAAG
>CALWRN010000040.1 GCA_944383975.1 uncultured Clostridia bacterium
TAAAAATAAACCTATTATAAATATGCCAAAGCTGTTATATATGGATATATATAAATATATAAATATGTTTTATATATATAAAATAGACAATGTTAAATAATATAACGCATTTTCTTGAAGCATTGCTCCACTTTTAATATTAAAATCAACTTCTTCAAGTAAGGCATATATCTTTTTTAATTGCATTTTTGAAAAATTATTTATTTGTGATCTCTGTTTTGATATTGCATACTCTTTAACGCCTAACAAGTTTGCAAGTTCTTTATTTTCTAAGCCTGATGTTGCTATAAAAAACAATCTTCTAAAATGATTTACAATAAGCCCTAACAAGCCTTGCTCTTTACTCATGCTGTTTAATATTGTTATTGCCTTATCACTATTTTTTTGTCCTAGTGCCTCTGTCAGTTCATAGACAACAAAATCGTTATCCTTTGTTACTAATTGATCAACAATCTTTTTAGTTACCAAAGGATCGTTAATATCATAATAACAAAGTTTATCAATTTCGTTCATAGCTCTTGTCAAATAACCATTACAATAGTCAAGCAAACATTCAATAGCCTCTCCACTTATTTGTTTATTTCTTTTTGTAAATTCATTTAACAATACTGCAATAGCTGTTTTCCTATCAAAACGCTTGCAATCAACAAAAGCAACCTCTTGTTTTAAATTAGTAAGTTTATCAAAATAATCAAAAATTATTAAAATTGTTGTTTTTGATGGGTTTTTTAAGTAGTTTTGCAGCATTTTTTTGTCATTTTCACTAAATTTAGCAATATTTTTTAAAACAACTATTTTATAATCACTTCCCATTGGCAAGACTTCACAAGCATCTAAAACTGCTTGCATAGAATAATTTTCGTCATCAAACTTTAACAAATTAAATTCTTCAAGTTCAAGTTTGCTGGCTTTTTTTATCATGGAAAAAGCTTTATCATACAGATAAAAATCATCACCTTCAAGTAAATAACAATTTTCTATTTTTTCCTTTAATCTGCTTTTTAAAGTTTTCAATCTAGCCTCCTTAAAGACCACTTATCACTATAACTAAGACAAATATTTCCATCATTTTCAAAACTATAAGTTGTGTTTTCTTCATTCTTTGAAGATACCACGGCATATCCATTACCTATATTATAGTTTTCTCCAACAAAAATTAAATCTGGCGAAATTTCTTGAAACAAATTTTGATAATAATTATTATAATCTAATTTTGTTTGATTGGCAATAAAAATAGTCAAACTATCAAAATTAATAATAATCCCCATAATTTTGTCTTCATTTTCAACAATTTCAAAAATAAATTCACCCGCCACCATATCTACATTTGTTTGTATTTCATCTATTTGCTCAATTGAATTATCACCTTTTAAACAATAATATTTATCAATATTATATTCTTTTAATTGTTCATAATCTTGATAAGACAAATCTTCTATTGTTAAATAAAAATCAATATCTTTTACTTTATAGCTATTCATATATCTATTTAATATATAATTATCCCCGATCAAAAGGCTTTGATTACTTGAATTTGTTAAAATTATACATTCATTTTGATAACTGTTTAAATAAACAACATTACTTCCATTTGAAATAGGAATATTAGAAAAACCAAATGCACATGAAATACACAAAATAAATAAAGAACTTATTAAAAATTTATTTTCTGGCTTTTCCATAAAAAATTGACTTATAACAAACATTAATAAGAATATAAAAACAATAACAATAAAATCAAAAGACGTTAAAGAAATTTGAAGAGAACTAGATGCAAATAATCCTGCCAACTTATTAATTAATGAAAATCCCCACTCGCATGGCACAAGAATAAAACCTAAAACTGGAATTATTGACGAGATAAAACTTGTGATAAAAAGATATGGATACAAAACTCCAAACAAAGGGACAACAATTAAATTCAATATACAAGATAATAAGTTGTAAGAAGAGCCAAACATTGCTAAAAATGGTAAAATTGCAAGTTGAGCAGATAATGACAACGAAATATATTGACTTGCCCATTTAGGAATAATTTTATTAAAAATTTTGTTAAAAATTGGAAATAAAAGAACAATACCTATAACACAAAATACTGACATTAAAAAGCCTACATCTAAAGCCGTCAGTGGACTGAACATGCAAATAATAAATCCGGCAACACCTAAACTGTTTAAAGTATCATATCTTTTTCCAAGCAGTTTTGCCAACATCATTACAATAGCCATTATGCCCGCCCTCATAACAGATGGGGCAAATCCACATAAAAACGCATACAGAAAAATAAAAATTGTTGTGAGAGTAAAGTTCAAATATTTATTCGCATGACACAACTTTAAGAAACCATAAACTAAAGAAATAAGAAAACCTACATGAAGACCACTTACAGTAAGAATATGTATTATTCCTGAATTTCTATAAGCATTTTCTATTTGATATTCAATATCGTTTTTATCTCCAAATAGAACAGCATAACATATAGACGCATTTTCTTCACTTAAATTAGAATATAGTTTGTCTTTTATGTTTTGTCTAAAACTTTCATCAATATTGACCCAACCATCACTTACAACAATGTTTTTTATATTAACCGATGCAGTATAGCCAATATTATCTCTATAATAATTGGAATTAAAAGATTTTAAGGTGAACAAATTGATATTTTCAAGTTCACATTCAAAACTTAATAAGTCACCTGTTTTTAAATCTGTCGTATCCCCTGCAGTTATGTGCAAATCTATGTTTTTAGCACTTTCTCCATTAATTTTAATGTTATCTAAAACAACATTATAATAATAATTTCCTTTTTCTATATCTTCACTTACACGCCCAACTACACTAACAATCCCATCATAATCTTTTATATAATATGTTGCAACACCAATATAGAAAAAACTATTCCCAATAAAGAAAAAAGCAAGCAAGGCTAATAAAATCTTATATTTTCTTAGTAAAATTAATCCTATTATTAATGCCAACAATAATAAAGATGTGGTTATTATAATTTCAACAGAACCACTATACAGCCATCTAGCAACAGAAATTCCTAGCAAAAACGTAATGAAAGGATAAAATATATAACGAAAATTAATAACTTTCTTCTTTAGCATTTCTTCTATATATAATAACAAAATTTATAAACAAACTAAACAATTTTTAAAAAAATTAAAAATTTATCTCATAGAAAATTTTTCTACATATTATAATGGTTTTATAATAGTTTTTTTTATTAAACCTATTGATTTTTATTTTGTTTGTGTTATAATAAAGCCAATAAGGGGGATTTTATATGACAAAGAAGACAAACATCTCTAATGGTGTTGTAAAAGATCGTAAACCAAAAAAATTGGCTTTTAAAATATTAGCAGGAGTTCTTTCTCTTGGATTCGCTTTAGGACTTGGAGCAACATTAACAGCATGTAATAACAATACTCCACCAGAACCACCAATCGTTTTAGTAGAAAATGTATCAACATTAGCTGATGATTATTATACAGACACAAAAAGTTTCTTGGATAATGAAGTTTTGAAAGATGTTGTTAAATTCTCAACAGGAACATATGATGAAGCAAAATTAATTGATGCTACATACGATTTAGGCGATGGAGATGCAAAATCACTTGATTCTGTAAAAGTTATATTTACATATAAGGATGGAGAAGATCGTTTATACAACATAAATGAAATGACATTTGAAACAGGTGTTGATTTAAGTAAGATTGCAGATTACTATGAAAACAAAACAGAACTTGCACAAATTGCAGATGATGCAACAATTTCAACACAATATACAACAACTTATAATGCAGTTGAAAGTGTTCAAAACGACGCCCTTGCAGAAGCTATATTTAAAAATGTAGTAAAATCTAATGAAAATATCGTTCACCTTACATTAAAAAATATGGGATCTAATGAAGAAGTTGTTGATGACATAATTTATCCTTTTAACAAATATGAACTCATCGCTCAAACTGATAAATCTGTAAAATCATATGAAGTTTCAATCAAAGCTCAAGACAATGTTAATGATATGATTGCAAGCCTCACCGATTCAAAAAATTATAAGCTTAAAGGTACAACAGACATTGAAAATGTTGAAACTGCTGTAGTATATAAAGAATATGAAAAAGAAGATATTGAAGTTCCACCAATTATTGAAATTGATAACATTGGAGAACTTTTACAAGATTACTCAGCAGAAACTTATACATTCTTAGATAGCCAAACTAAAAATGTAGTTGAAGCCGTTGTTGGTGAATATAACCAAAATAATCTTGAAGCTTTAAAATACGATATTGGTGAAGATTCAAAAACAGCTCTTGACAATGTAAAAGTTGAATTAGTATATTCAGATCCAGCAACAGAAGGAAAAGAAACATATTATAGAGCAACTATTAATTTCGCATCACCTATTGATTTAAATGATATTGCAGATGGAACAGCAACTGCAACCGTAGCTAATGCTTCTGATAAATATACTTTTGATTATAATGCAAAAGAAATGTATTTCAGACAAGGTCTTGTTGATGCACTTGTTGCAAAAACAGATTATACATTAACAGACGATGCTCATGTAATGGTTCAATTCGGAGAAGATGTTAATGGAACAACTGCTTATAATATGGTTATAAGTTCAGATGCAGGATATAATGAATATGAATTTGAAGTTCCAACAGGTGTAAACGAAGCAGAAACAATTAAAAATATTGAAAGTTATGATGTTATTACTTCAGAA
>CALWRN010000041.1 GCA_944383975.1 uncultured Clostridia bacterium
ATTCTCCACCAAAGTATGATTATATCGAACAAGATTTAGAAACTGTGCTTATATCTAGAAATATACAAGTTTTAGATAGTGAGCAAAATGGTGATGAAATTGTATACTATGTTAAAGTAGATGAAAATGGATATATTGTTTTATATGAAATCAAATCAATTAGCAATAATTTGTCAAAAACATATCGTTGGGTGTATGTTTCCCATAGATTGATTATTTGAAAATGAGTATAAACATAATACAAAACATTATATCCAAGACCTTATAGACAAAAATTTGGTTAGGTAGGAGTAGAGTATGGAAATAATGCAAGTAGAAAATGTTTTAAAGAATGTTTATTTAGAAATTATATCAAATCAGTTAAACGCAAATATATCTTCCGTTTTGGCTAAAATTGAATACACAAGTAATGATATTTATGGAAAAGAAATAATAGTTCCTTTAATAATAAATAATAAAGATTATCTATTTAAAAGCGAAATAAAAACTATTTATGGAAATATTGAAATATCGGATAAAGCAGTTAGATGTTTAAATGCAAGTTCATTCGTGAATTTATTAAATAGCGAAGTAGAGAATATGCTTAAATATACAATGTTGCATATTTCAAATGCTTTTTATGATGAAGATAAAAAACCAAAATATTTTAATGAAAACGAAACCTATAAAATTCTAAAATTAAATGGTCTTAAATATTTATTTGATGAAAATGAAAAGTATTTATATGGTATTGATAGAGAAAAAAATAAAGATATTTTGCCAGTTATTAAGAAAGTTAAAGAATTTAATTGGAATGAAATTTTACAAATTATAGATGAAAATAATGATGAAATCAATTTTATGATTTGTAGCCCAGCAACAAAAAGAGCATATATGGACTATCAAACTGAAATGCGACAAAATATCAATGTTCAAGAAAATGGTTATTTTAAAAACATATTATTTCAAAACTTAATTCCAATCGAAACTAACATAAACATAAGTGATAATGAAATTTATTTGATTAATACTAATGACTTCAAATTTCATCAATTATGTGATTGGAAATGGTTAGAAAATTATGACCATAGAATATTAAAGCAATGCTATGGAAAGCCAGTTTATAATGCAAGGTTAGTTAAATATGGAGATTATATCTGTCATTATCCTAATAAGCAAATTAAAATAATTAAGGAGTAAACAATGGAACGATTAGTATTTAACACAGTAGAACACAAACTGGAAGAGTTGGAAAAGTATGGGTTTGTGAAAGAAAGTGAATTTTGGTATTCATTGATTTTAAGAAATGAAGCAGGGGAACAAATAACACTTGGAGTAAGTGCTTATGATTATGAAGTGCAAATAGCATATTCAATTAAAGGCAATGTGTGTGCGTATTTGAACACTGAATTGACAATATTATACGACCTAATAAAAGATGGTTTGGTGGTAAAGGAGGAGAAATATGAGAATAGTTGAGATAGTTGCAATAGTAGTTTTTAGTTTGCTTATAGTAGCAATAATAGTTGATAGTATTTTAAAGTTAGTTTTAAAATATATGAATAAAAGAAAATAAAAAAACATATAATAATAAAGGAGAACCTATGGAAGAAATAATAGAAAATTTTAAAAAGCAAATAAGGGATAATTTAGACAACATAGCGCTTGCAATATATAAAGGGAATGATGTTTGTTTAAAAGGTAATAAAGATAATTTTATAAGGGTTTTATTTTATAGACCCAAAAATATAAATAAATTATATGAGTAGTTTAGGCTACTCTTTTTGCGTTATAAGGGGAAGATATGAAAGTTATAGATGAGAGTGGTAAAAAGAGAGAAGTTAATGTGTTTTTTGAAAAGGTTTCGACCAAAGGAAGACCAAAGAAAATATTAACAGAAGAGGGTGCTAAACTTATTGAGGACTTATCTTCTATAATGTGTACAGAGGAAGAAATTGCCACTATAATAGGTGTTGGGCTTGATACTTTACACAATTCAGATAATGAAGAACTTTTTAGGAACGCAATAAAAAGGGGCAGAACAACAGGAAAACAGTCATTAAGACGAGAACAATATAAGTTAGCAATGAAAGGCAATGTTAAAATGTTGATATGGTTAGGAAAGCAATATTTAGGGCAAAGTGATAGATTAATTCCTGTTGATAATGAAGAAAATAATTTATTGGATAGTGTATGCAAATCAATACAAAAAATAAGGGAGAGCGAAGATGAATAAAAACAAAATAGATTTTAAATGCAATAAAGAAGAAAACGATTTTTTAAATGAATACAAAGTTGGAGATAAATTTGACGGATTGACCATAGTCCAGCACATGATGGATGAAAACAATAATTTATATGTTGCATTTGATTTTAAAGAGGTAGTTGCGAAATGGATTTCAATGGGTTGTCCAAAAAACAGCGAGAAGTAATAAGAGAGGGTTATAGTAGGCTTTTAATTTTAACAGGCGGAGTTCGTGCTGGAAAGACAGTTTTGACTTATTTCATGATACCAGAACTTATACAAAAATTCCCGAATAGTAAAGGAATATTGATTGGGAAAACACTTGCGAGTTTAAGCGAAAATATACTTGACCCTATGCGTGAATTATATGGAGACGCAATAAGCGATATTAAAACAGACCAATCAGGAAAGAAATATACAATATTGTTTGGGAGAAAAGTTAGGTGTGTTGGTGCGAATGACGGAAAAGCAGAGAACAAGATAAGGGGTGCGACTTATGGCTGGGCAGTAGGAGATGAGGTTTCAACATGGGATAGAAGCACATTTGATATGTTGATGAGCAGATTAAGTGAAAAGGGCGCAATATGTGTTGTAACAACAAACCCTGATGAGCCGAACCACTGGTTTAATCAAAATTATATTAAGAAAGAGGGGATTGACAAAAAGGTTGTTAGGTTTACGATTGATGATAATCCATATTTAGACAGAGATTATGTTGAGAACTTAAAAAAGATATACGCAGGCACGGTATTATATGATAGACTTATACTTGGGTTATGGACTAGCGGAAGCGGTGCAATATATAAACGATTTATTGAGGAGAAAGAAGATTATATAATTAATGAAGTAGATACCGACAAAATAGTAGATTATGCAATAGGAGTTGACTTTGGAGAAAATGTATCAGCAACAACATTCAAATTATTAGGACTAGAAAGGAATTATAATTGCTTATATATTTTGAATGAAAAGCATATAATAGAGCATAGAGATGTTGAGTTGTTGCAAAGGCAATTTATAGATTTTTTAAAAGAGTGCCAAAAACTAGGATATAGAATAAATAAGGCTTATTGCGATAGTGCGCAAAAAACATTAACTGAAAGCTTGGCGAGTGCAGTATTAAAAGAAAGGTTGCCATGTATAGTTACTACTTGCACGAAAAGACCGATTAATGAAAGGGTTAATCAAGAAATAGTTTTCATCGGGGCTAAACGCTTAAAGATAATGCGTAGGTGTGAATGGACTATAAAAGCGTTTGAGAATGCGGTTTATGAAAAAGATGGCGAGAATAGGCTCGATGAGGTTAGTCCAGAAAATCCAGTAGATGACTTAGACGCAATAGAATATGGTTTCGAAGCATGGACTGATGGATTATTAACAAGATGTTATTATGGAGGTTGATAATGTTTGAAAATGACATTGGAGATGTAGCACAAGTTGTTGGTAAATATTTAAGAACGAGCGGTAAAAATGTTGCTTATATTGATTATTCTGCAAGGATACAGAATTATTTAGCATGGTATAGGGGAACAACTGCTTGGCATAATTATTCTATTTTTAATGTCGAAACTGCCATACCACAAAAGAGAGCGTGTTTAGGAATGGCAAAGACCGTTTGTGAAGATTGGGCAAGTCTA
>CALWRN010000042.1 GCA_944383975.1 uncultured Clostridia bacterium
ATAAAATGGAGCGTGTAAAGACACCTTTATATCAAATTGTTTAAAAAGATCCCCAGCTTCCTTTGCTTTTTCCATTGACATATTATATCCATGTCCAAAAGAATATTCATAGGCATCAAGACCATATTCCTTTATCCATTTTGGAACATCTAAGATACTTTTATATCCTTCATTATAAAATTCTTCTCCTGCCCCAGATGGGCCAAATAAAACCTTCATTATATCTCCATTTTTTTTATTTTTTTCATTTTTATTTTTTTCTAAATTTAGACATTTGTCTAATGAGCAAGATTATCTTTTATTTTATTTACAATTAAGACAATAATTATAAATAATTTCAAATATACTTATATTAATCTAACTTCAAACTTTATCTTTTTATTACTTATTTCTATTAACCCTAAAAAGTTTTTTTCATTGTCATAACATCTATACTTTCCATCTCTTTCATTATAATTGATTTGTAAACCATTAAGCAGTTTTTTAGTATCATTTTTATTTAATACAATCTGCTTATAGTTTAGAAAAATAGAATCCAAAGGTAAAACTTCATAATTTTTATTTTCAATTTGTTTAAGTGTAAAAGCATTATTTAAAGAAAAAATCCCACATTTAGTGCGTATTATGTTAAGCATAACACCATAAGTACCTAATTCAAAAGCTAAATCTCTACAAATAGAACGAATATATGTACCACTTGAGCAATGTATTTCAAATTCAAAAGTATTCTTTTCTATTTGTTTTAAACATTTTATTGAATATATTTCAATTTCTTTTGGTTTTAGATCTACATCTTTACCCTGCCTAGCTAAAGAATATGCTGTTTGTCCATGAACTTTTTTCGCAGAAAATAATGGTGGTAATTGATTTATTTTGCCTATAAATTTATGGATTACTTTGTTGATGTCATCAATTGAAACAATTACATCATTTCTTTGTGTTATAGGACCTTCTAAATCAAGAGTTTCAGTAGTTTCTCCAAAACGAAAAGTCGTTTTATAAACCTTATCTTTGTTTAAAAAATATTCAAAAAGTTTTGTTCCTTTCCCCAACGTAACAGGAAGGAGCCCCTCTCCTAAAACATCTAATGTACCTAAATGTCCAGCTTTACTTGCACCTAATAAGTATTTAACTTTATTAACAACTTTATTTGAAGATATTCCCCTTTCTTTATTTACTAAAATTATACCATTTATCTGCATCAGTGTATCCCTATTTATTTTAAAATTATACTTATAACTTTATTTTTTGCTTCCTGAATATCTCCTGCGTTTATTTTTGCCCCTGCTGCACAAACATGTCCACCACCATTAAGTTTTTCTGCAACTTTTTTTACATCGTATCCAGATTTAGATCTTAATGAAATACTAAATATGCCTTTTTTATCTTCTATAATAGAGAAGCTGTAATTTACACCTCGTAACTTAATTAATTCAGTGCTATAAAAATCACAATCATTTTTACTGCCTTTCATACTTTTTAATGTTGTATAATCAATCAAGCAATAAGCACAATTTTTTACAATATTCACGTTATCCCATAAATATTTTATAAATTCTATTTCTTTTTTTGTTTTAGATTTAAATTGATACTCATTTATTTTATTTATATCTGCACCTAATTTCATTAATTCTAATGCGGCTTTAAAACTTTCTTCATTCACATTAGAATTAATAAATGAATTTGTATCTCCAGCCAATCCTGAATACAATAAAGTTGCAACATCACTTGTTATTTTGTATTTTAAACTTTTTAAAACTTTAAATACTATTTCAGCACATGAGCTTGATTTTATATCAATATAATTTAATGAACCAACCAATCCATTATTTTCGTGATGATCCAATACTATTGTATTATCTTGCTTTATAAAATCAGCTCCATAATCACCTAACCTAGCAACAGTAGGAACATCTACTGATATAAATAAATCATATTCTTCAAAATTACACTTTGAATTAATTAAATTTTTATTGTATATTGATTCTTGGTTGTCTGTTAATTTATCTTTGCTAAATAAATAAGATTTTTTGCCTCTTTTATTAAAAACTTCAACTAGAGATAAAGCTGAACTTAAGGCATCAAAATCTGGATTAATATGTGTAAAAACAGCTATATTTTTAGCTTTTTTTATTCGTTTTACAATAGCTTTTATATTGTTATTCATCATAATTATCCTCTTTTGGTATTTCTATAGTTTTTAATAACTCATTTACTCTTATTGTTGCTTGAGTTCCTTTATCAATTACAAAATTAAGTTTTGGAACCTGCGGCATTTTTACCATTTTAACCAATTCTCTTTTTATAAATCCTTCAGATTTTTGCAAAACTGAAATAATATTATTTAATTTTTCTTGATTATCCGTATCTAAAGCTATTTTGATTTTACAAAATTTAAAATCAGGAGTAACATTAACTTCGCTAACGTATAAAAGAGAATTTAACCTTGGATCATTCATTTTGTTTTGTATAATATCAGAAAGGCATCTTTGAATTTCACTATTTGCTCTTTCAAATCTTATTGACATACTAATTATCTCCTTAAAAAAATAAAATTATCAATTTTACTATTGATAATTTTATTATACTTAAATTCATTAAATTTTCAAAATGATTAATCTTAAAAAGAAAATTTTTATCGCTTAATTGCCTGCTTTGAATAAAACTCTAAGATATCTCCTTCCTTAATGTCTAGATTATCTTTTAATTTTATACCACATTCAAATCCTTTTGTAATTTCTGATTTTTCATCTTTTTGAATTTTCAATGATTCTACAGTAGTTTTTCCTATTTCTTCATTTCCACGTTTTACTATAGCAATAGCATTTCTGTTTACTTTTCCATCTTTTATATAACTTCCAGCAACTTTCCCTGCAGTAGAAAGTTTAAACACCATTCTAATCTCTGCACTTCCAATATAAACCTCTTCATATTTTACACTTAACATACCATTAATTGCAGAAGTAACTTCATCAACAACTTCATATATAATGTTATATTCTTTTATTTGAACTTTAAGAGAATCAGCTAAGTTTTTAATTTTTGAAGAAACTTTTTGATTAAATGATATGACTACAGAACCCGTTGTCTGAGCAAGAATAACATCACTTTCTGTTATTGCACCTGCACCAGAATGGACAATATTTACCTTTGCTTCTTCGTTTCGTATAGCTAATAAAGCGACTTTTAGAGCCTCAACTGAACCAACTGTATCTGCTTTTATAATGATATTCAAATTTTTAAGGGCGCCTTCATGAACTCTATTCATAAAATTATCTAAGGTTACACCAGAAGATTGAGTACTTCTTTCTTTTTTAATCTTATCAATTCTTTCCTGAATAACTTGTTTTGATAATGTTTCTTCAACTGCATAAACTTGATCACCTGCTGAAGGAACATCATTAAAACCAAGAATAGCTACTGGAGTTGAAGGTCCTGCGGATTTTACAGTTTTACCTTTATCATTATACATTGCTCTAACTTTTCCGTAAGTTAAACCAGACATAATAGAATCTCCGACATGTAATGTTCCATTTTGAACTATTACAGAAGCAACAGGACCTCTATTTTTATCAAGTTCAGCTTCTATAACTACAGCAGTTGCCATTTTATTAGGATTTGCTTTAAGCTCTTGCATTTCACTAACTAAGAGAATAGTCTGTTTTAGATCGTCTAATCCCATACCTGTTTTAGCAGAAATAGGAACACAGATAGCATCTCCTCCCCATTCTTCTGGTAATACTCCATTTTCAGCAAGTTGCTGCTTAATTTTTTCTGGATTTGCTTCTGGCTTATCCATCTTGTTTATTGCAACGATTATTGGAACATTTGCTGCTTTTATATGATTTATTGCTTCAATAGTTTGAGGCATAACACCATCATCAGCTGCAACTACCAAAATTGCTATATCCGTTGCTTTAGCACCCCTCGCTCTCATTTGAGTAAATGCAGCGTGTCCAGGGGTATCAATAAATGTAATTTTTTCACCATTAAATGAAATTTGATAAGCTCCAATACTTTGCGTAATACCGCCCGCCTCTCCGGCAACAACATTTGTTTTTCTAAAAGCATCAAGTAGAGATGTTTTACCATGATCAACATGTCCCATAACAGCTACGATAGGAGGTCTCTTAACTAAATCTTTTTCCTCGTCATGACCTTCAGCAGTTTCAATTAATTTTTCTTCGTATGTTTTGTCAACTTTAAGTTCAAGAGTAATTCCAAAATCACTTGCTACAAGTTCTGCCGTATCGTAATCAATATTTGAATTTATAGTAGCCATAATACCTAGTAACATTAATTTCTTTACAATTTCTGTTACAGGCTTGCCAATTTTTTCGCTAAAATCTTTTACGGTAATTTCTCTTGATGTAAGTACTGCATGTTTAATAACAATAGTATTGATATTATTTTTAATTTCTTTTTTCTTTTTAACACCACTTTTTCTAGAACCAAAAGTAACTTCTTCAAAACCATTCTCATCTTCAACAAATACATTATTGCGTTTTGTTTCTTCTCTACGCTTGCCTTGGTTTTTCTTTTCTTCATAGTTATTATTGTTATGCTTTTGCGCGTACTTCGCTTTATTTGCATAGTTACGTTCGTTCTTTAAATCTATTTCAGGAGTTTCTTCATTTACAAAAGAACGATAGCTATTGGCTTTTGAAGATACAAAATTATTGCTTCCAAATTTCTTTTGAGAATTATTGTTTCTATTATTAAAGTTTTTATTTTTATCTCTATTAAAATTATTTTGATTTTGTCTCTGTTGATTAAATTTATTATTAAAATTATTCCCTTTGTTATTAGAGTTAGGACGGAATTGATTATTTTTATTAAAGGATTGCATTCTTTCGTTTTTATTAAAATCTTGTTTTTGATCTTTGTTTTCATTTTTGACAAAAGCAGGCTCTTCTTTTTTTGTTTCAACAGCCTCAACTTTATCTGCTTCTTTTATGCTATCACTAGATTTACTTTGAACATCATTTATTTCTGATTTCTTTTCTTCCTTTAGTGATCTTTTTATTTGATTTAATTGCTCACTAAAAGAATCGATCTTGTTTTTTGAAGTCCTAATATCTTTTAAGATCTTTGAAATTTCTCCATCTTTCTGTAAATCATGGATTTTTCTTAAATTTTGTAATGATTGATTTGCCAATGCTAACTCCTTTTATTAAATAAATCAATTAAGATTTCACTAATTCCTTTATTCTTTATACCTATTATTTTACAATTTGATTTATTAACAAAATTTGATAAATTCTCAACATAAATAATAGGTATTTTATTAATTTTAATTTTATCAACAATTTTAATTGTATTTTTTTGTGCAGAGGTGTCAACTAAAACTAGATATAGTTTTTTATTATAATTTTTTAGATTATCCCCTCCCCAAATGATATAACCTGCCTTTTGAGATATATTTAAATAACCTGTTATTTTATTTACTTCCAAGACATTTCTCCTTCAATATCTTATAGATATCATCATCAATGTTTGTTTTAAAAGCTTTGTTTAAAGATTTTTGTTTTATTAATTTATTTAAACAATCTTCATTTTTACAAACATATGCACCTCTTCCATTTTTTTTGCCAGTTTCATCTACAAAGATATTGCCGTCTTTATCCTTTACAATTCTTATTAAATTATGTTTATCCTGCATTGTTCTACAAGCAATGCACATTCTTAATTTTTCCATAATTTCCTCATTGTTTTTTAATTTTCATCATTAGAATCAATATCTTCTAATTCTTCAAGATCTTCAAGTCCATTAAATGCATCATCATCATTTAATTCAGTTAATTCATATTCAGGTTCTTTTACTGTTGTTTGAGTAATTGAACTTTCAGGTTTTACCTCAATTTTCCAACCTGTAAGTCTTGCAGCTAAACGAACATTTTGACCATTTTTGCCAATTGCCAAAGATAATTTATCATCTGGAACGATAACGCGTGATGAATGTAAACTTTCATTAGTTTCTACGCTTATAACTTTTGCAGGACTTAATGCTTTTGCAATAAATTCAAGTGGATCATCACTATATTCAATAAGATCTATTTTTTCACCATTTATTTCTGAAGTTATAGTGTCAATTCTTTGTCCATGAAATCCAACGCATGTGCCTATAGGGTCAATATTAGCTTTTTCAGTATATACTGCAACTTTTGTTCTGTTTCCTGGATCACGAGCAATATTTTTTATTTTAATGTCACCATTAGCAATTTCAGGAATTTCAAGTTCAAATAATTTTCTTATAAATCCAATGTTGCTTCTAGTAACTTGTATTTGAGTTCCCTTAAATGAATCTTTAATTTTTTTCACGTAAACCTTTACTCTGTCGCCAACATTAAATTTTTCGCCTGGAATTTGATCAGAAGGAAGCATAACCCCTTCTGTGTGTGAATTTGATATTTGCACATAAACTGTTCC
>CALWRN010000043.1 GCA_944383975.1 uncultured Clostridia bacterium
TCCCGCCATTAATTCTTTTAACGAACCAAATTCCTTTTGGTGCGTTTTTTTTAGATATATTTAAATGAGTTAAGATGAAAAATTTTTAAATTATATAAAATTGTTTAAACAAAAGCAGATAAAAAATATATTTTCTTATTGTTTGTGATTAAAAACTTAACAAAAACAATTCTTATTTTTATTTGAAAATAATTTGTATATTTAATTCAAATACTTTTACATTCTTGTTATACATGTTATATTTATAATATGGATAATAATTATAATAAAAATGAAAATGACAATTGGTTTAGATCTGCAAAAAAAGGACTTATGATACATTGGGGGCTATATTCATATTTTGGTGGAGAATATAATGGAAAACAATGTGATAATTACGCTGAATGGATACAATCATACTTTAAAATTCCAAACAAGACACTTGAAAAAATTGCATCTATTTTCAACCCAATAAATTTTAATCCTGAAAAACTTGTAAGTTTTGCAAAAAATCATGGTTACAAATATATTACATTTACAGCAAAACATCATGAGGGCTTTGCTATGTACCATTCTAAAATAGATAAATACAATATTGTAGATTTTTCACCTTATAATAAAGATATTTTAATGGAACTAGCAAACGCCTGCAAAAAATTTGGAATTAAATTAGGTGTTTATTATTCACAAGATATAGATTGGCATGAACGAAACGGAGGAGGTTTTAAAACTCCAGTTGAAAATTGTGCTGGCTCTTCGTGGAATAACAATTGGGACTTCAAAAACAAAGACCAAAACTTTGATGAGTATTTTTACTCAAAAGCCCTACCCCAAATAAAGGAACTGATGACAAACTATGGAGAAATTGCTATTGCATGGTTTGATATGCCTCTCACTTTGAGTATAAAGCAAAGCAAAGAAATATATGATCTTGTTAAAAAATATCAACCAAATTGTCTAATAAATTCTCGTCTTGGAAATGGCTTCTATGACTATGTATCTTTTGGAGATAATGAAATTCCGGACTCAATTGAAGATTTAAATAATTGCTTAGATTATAACAATATAAATGGATTAAAACCTAGTCCAAGAAAATTATATGAATGTTGTTGCACATTAAATCAGTCTTGGGGATTCACAAAACATCCTTTGTGGAAAAAACTTGATACACTAAAAGAAAACATGAAAAAAGCCAATCAAATTGGAGCAAATTTTCTTATTAATATAGGAATAGATTTTAATGGCAATATTCCAGATAAGGCAATAGAGCTGCTTAGTAAATTATAAATAAAATAATTATTGTTAGAACTTTGAGTTGAAAATTTTAATGGTATTACTTTAAATTCTATGTTTTTTAATATTGCAGATAGCTTTTTGATTTAATAAAAAAACTGATAGATTATAAGTCTATCAGTTTTTATGTTAAAATAAAATTTCGTTATAGTTTATAAATGGCATATACTTTGTTGGTAAATAAATTTCTATATCATCATATAATTTTCTTAAACTTTTCATTTCTATCATTATTTTTCTTATTAAATCAATTTTTTTATCAAAAGTGTTTGTTTTTTCAAAGTTTTCTACACTTTTTATTAAATTATTATTATTGTTATAGATTTCTTTGTATGCTTTCTCAAAAATTTTTAATATTTTATCATTTAATTTTATTTCTGAATACAAAGATTTTATATATTCATTTATATTTGGCAATATTTTTTTATTCACCATTTCTATCATTGTTTTTGCTTCTATACATACACTATCAAAATAATTTTTATATAGTGTTGTTTGTCTTAATTTTAATTCTTGCAGATTTAATACCTTTGTGCTTTCAAACAAATCTATTATATCCTCATCAAGTAAGGTTGGATATACAGACAACCCATCTTTATAATCTACTAGTCCTCTCTTTTGTGCAGTTTCAGCCCATGATTTATCATAACCATTTCCGTTGAATATAATTTTTTTATGTTGGTTAAACCTATATTTTATGAATTTTACAATATTTTCTCGTGAACAATTATTTTGAAGTTCATCAGCATATTCACTTAAAACTTTTGAAAGCATTGAACAAATGCAAGTAGTTGGAAAACTAACTGGCTGTGATGAACCAACCATTCTAAATTCAAATTTATTACTTGTAAAAGCAAAAGGACTTGTTCTATTTCTATCACAAAAATCTTTTTCAGTTTTAGGCAAGCTTCTTACCCTTACATCTAAAATCGCTTTCTTGAGATTTATATCGTTCTTTTCATCTAATTCTTCAATCAATTTTAATACAAAATCACTCGCAAAAACAGAAACTATTGTTGGTGGAGCTTCATCACCCCCTAATCTTAAATCGTTATTTCTATATGAACATGACAAGCGAATTAATTTATAATATCTATCTATTGCTTCTATCATTGCAATAAAGAAAGTGCAAAAAGTAAGTTTGTCTTTTTGTTTTAAATCAAATAAATTTAAGCCCGTATTTGTATCTAATGACCAGTTTGCATGTTTTCCACTTCCATTTATATTTTTAAATGGTTTCTCATTAAATAATGCTGTGTATCCATATTTTGTAGCAACATTTTTTATTGTTTCCATAATTACCTGATTTTGATCGCAGGCAATATTCACTGTGTTAAATATTGGAACAAACTCATGTTGACAAGGGGCAACTTCATTATGTTGTAACTTGGCTGTGATTCCCATCTTCCACAATATATTGTCAACTTCATTCATAAATCCACTTATATCATCTTGAATCATTCCAAAATAATGAGAGCACATTTCCTGTGGTTTTATTGCGTTTGCACCAAACAGTGTATTACCTGTCATTTTTAAATCAAAACGTTTATTGAAGGCATCAGTTTTAATTAAAAAATATTCTTGCTCTGCCCCTAAAGACATTGTAACTTTTTTAACATCTTTATTCCCTAGCATTTTTAATATGCGAACGGCCTGCGTGCTTAAATTTTCTTGTGCACGAAGAAGCGGTGTTTTTTCATCTAGAGCAATTCCATTATAAGATAAGAAAGCAGTTGGAATATAAACCACCTTATTCCCAAAACTATCACTTTTAATAAACACAGGTGATGTATAGTCCCAAATTGTGTAGCCCCTTGCTTCAAAGGTCATTCTGCTTCCACCATTAGGAAAACTTGAAGCATCTGTTTCCCCTTTTATTAATGACTTTTCGTTAAAATCTTCTATTAAATGCCCTTTTGAATCAATCTCAATAAAAGAGACTTGTTTTTCTGCAGTTTTATTTGTAAGAGGCATAAACCAATGCGAATAATGAGTCGCCCCATTTTTTAAAGCCCAAGTTTTTATTGCCTTTGCAACATTTCTTGCTGTGTAAATATCAAGTTCCTCTCCGTTTAATTTCAATGTTTGGTATCTTTTAAAAGCCTTCTTAGACATTAATTTTTTCAGTGTTGCATCATTACAAACATTACTTGCAAACATTTCTTTAATCACAGTTTTCATATTCGTTCTCCTTTAAAAATAAAAAGCAACTAAATATGTTTTAGTTGCTTTTATTTTATTTTCTTTTTTTTACAACAAAACAAATTTGTAAGGTCTTTACAATAAAAACATAACATTGCTTTGTTGTTGTGAATTTCTATTTATTTTCATGATATATATATCATATAATAAAATTTTAATTTTGTCTAGAAAATAGAACATTATTTTTATTTTTTTTATTAATAAAGTTAAATTAAAACAAATCGGCATAATTTAAAGCGAAAACTAATGACAACTTATTTTGATCATAACATTCAATAGGAGAAAAAATGTGTCTTAGAAACTGAGTTAATGAATAGGTGTTTTTTGAAGAATAATTACCTGTCTTAATTTTTAATTTATTATTTTTAATTGTTATTTTATAAGATTTTCCATCTATATTATAAATATAACTTTCGTTTTTGAAATCCTTTATCTTTTTATTCAATTCAAAAATTGTTTTTAACATATTTTCTAAATTATAAACTTTAATTTGCAAATCATCTATGATGTTAATATCTTCTGAAAGTCTTTCTAACCTATAAAAATATTCTTTATCAAATGGGTTGATTGTAAAATAAATTTTTTCTTTTTTTGTTTTTCTTAAAATTGCAGATATGATAGGTTCAAAAAAAGTAAACTCTTTTAAATAAAATTCATCTATACTCTCTCCATTTTTATCTAACGCATAATATCCTATAACACTATGGTCTTTCTTTATTAAAAATATTTCATGCTTTCTTGATTTTAAACTAGAATAAAAGTTTTCTTCATCTCTTAATGTTAATTTACTATTTTTTAAGTAAATATTATACATTTCACTAATTTCATTTTTATTTACAACCTTACTGATAAAAATATCTTTATAATTTTGATTTTCAATCAATCTTTTATTAATATTTAGTTTAAAAATAAACCCTACTTTTTCAAATCCAAAATGATTATATCTTTTTCTATCCCCTGTTAAAATAGAAAAATCAATATTATTTTTAATGTTTTCTTTATCAATTTCTTTCATTAACAAACTCATACATCCTTTCCCTTGATAGCTTGGCAATGTAGAAACTGTCCCAATATTTGAAAACTTGCTAAAAACCTTATTTATCTTGATATCTCTTATTAAATTTCCAGCAACTGCAACAATTTGTCTATCTTCTTCGCAAACATAGTGATACTTAAAAAAATCTTTACCTCTGTATACTGCAGGCATGGTGATTTTAAAATCATACCCACTATAACGGACTCTTTCAAATGATCTATTTGCAACATTAATTATTTCTTTATTATCTGTTTCTTTGGCTTTTCTAACTTCCATATTTTACACCTTTATTCAATTATAACATAAAATTAATTAAGTTATTAATTTTATAACAAAACTTTTTAATTAAAATGTATCTCACATCTTTTAATTAATATAAAGACAAAATCTTATTAATTTAAGCATGAAAAAAATAACCAATTTATTTTATAAAATAAAAAGCAGGCTATAAAAGTCTGCTTTAAAATGTTTTTAATTTAACAAATTATCATTCTTTTTTACTACCTTTTCTTTTAATTACAATTAAAAGTATTAAAATAGCAATTACTGCGGCACTTGCAAAAACAATTATCAAAATATTTACTAATCCATTAGAATCAGATTCTGCTGGAATAATTTTATCAGAAACATTCTTGTAATTTATAAATTGTGTATTTGCCCAAAAACTATGGTTATTTGAAGAGCCCTGTGAAGTTATACTGCTTATTCTTACATATGCTGTTTCTTTTGGCAACTCTAAATGAATAACCTCTGATTCTGTCTGTTGCTTATGAATTCCCGTTTTGAACACCATTTCCAATATAAAATGTTTGCGTGCTTACAATATTATTATTTGATTTATAAGTTGCTGGCCAATCTTTTAAATGAAACATTCTTGGTTCATTGCGAACAAGATAACTTTGAATTCTTTTTGCATCTTCAACTGTTGGATAAGCATTAATTTCATTTGCATAATCAATGGTTACAATTGTGTTTCCATTGCTATCTTTTGAATATAAGTTTTCAGAATTATCATAATTTAATAAAACTTGTATTGCATAATCCCAAGCCTTTTGACCTTCTTCAGTCAATAGTGTTCTTCCATAATATAAATCACTATCTAAAGGTTTTGTTAACTCATCTATAGTTAAATCTACGCCTATTGACTCTAAATTGTTTGCATGTCCAGGAATCTCAAGCATCGCTGATTCGGCGTTTGCCGTAAAGTTAAAATATGGAAAAATTATTGCAGCTAAAATAAGAAGTATTATAAAACTTTTTTCACCTGACTTTAACCTCCATCATGATAAATAAGCTTTTATTGATAATATTTTTATACATCTTTTTATTGCAAAGTATATTACAGCAGATAAAGAGATATATGTTCATAGCAACTTAATCATTGAAAAACACATATTAACTTATAATACTTTTTATTAAATTATAAATTGTTTTTGTCAGTTCCTAAATATCAAAATAACAAACAAAAAGCCGCCTTGTTAGGCAGCTTCTGTATTTAAAGTTTCTCTATAGGCTTTAATCGCATTTTCTATTGCTTCTTTATGAAGTTCAAAATATTCTTTGTGAGCTTCTATTAAATCCTTTGTCATATCAATTTTTTCTTCCAATTGTTCTTTAACAACAACAAAAATTTCACTGCTTGATTGTTTTAAAGTTTCAATTTTTTCTTGGATTTGTTGTTTTAAAACATTTAATACTTCTTGAAATTGTGCTTGGAATTGCTCTAAAAGTTTATTTAATTCTTCTTTCATTTCATCTGTTAAAAAGATGTCTTCAAGTTGCTCTTTGATTTCAATTAATTTTGCTTTAATATTTTCAAAATCAAGATTTTGTTTTGCACTTTCAATAAAAGAATTTAATTCATCTTTTACAGATAAAGCAAGTTTTTTAAGTTCTTGCGAAGTTTTATTATATAAATCTAATACTTGGTCTTTTGTTAAATTATAAACTTCTTCTACTTTTACACCAATTTTTTCAATTGCTTTAGAAAGATTGTCGCTGATATTGGCAACAGCACCTGCAATAACTCCGTTTTCATCAAAGAAGTCGTTTGCAACCTGAACAAGTTTATCTTTTAGTTCAAGCACCTCATCTGGAATTTCACAATAAATTGAAATTTCAAATTTTTTGCCTTCAGGATTTGTGTTATCTTCGCTGTATAAATTGAGATAGCCCGCTTCAAAAGAAAGTTCTATGAAAATTTTTGTGGCTTCTTCTGCAGTTTTTCCCTCTAGGTCTTGATCAGAGAGTAATATTTCTGCATCTTCATTAAGGCAGTTAACTGACATAACTTTATTGTCATTATCTAGCAATAGTTGAACACTTGGATTTAAATTTAATTCCATAACAGCATTTGGTTGTTGCTCTTTACTTTTGTTAAGAGCAAAGAAAACCCCCATAGTAACAGCAGCTATTACAAGCACCAATGCTATAATAATACTTTTTCTTACAGCACTTTTCATAACTCCCTCCTTTTCTCTATATATATTGTAACATGTGTTTTAACAAAAAATAAAATATTTTTAACTAATTTGTTGAAATATTTAAAAAAAATGAAAAGTATAAATTTTTATTATTAAATTTAAAAATTTTTACATTTAGATTCAGTTTATTTTAAATATATGATAGAATAAGATTTGTAAACTAACACTATTTTAGATAAGGATGTAAAATGAAACATTGTAAAAGAAAAAACAACAAAAAGCCGTTCTTTAGATTTGTTAAAAGCATAGTTAAAATTTTTAAGAGAAAACCAAAAATAATTAACCTTAATCAAGATTTAGAAGATGGCGCAATTTACTTAACAAACCACTGCGGTGCAAAAGGCCCTACAATCTATGAGTTGTATTTTCCAAAATTGTTTAGGTTTTGGGGAACATACGAAATGTGTGGGAATTTCAAACAAAGATGGAAATATCTTGCAACAATCTATTTTCCAAACAAAAAACACTTCCCAAAGTGGTTTTCAAAAATACTTGCAACCTTGGTATCCCCTTTTATTCAAATGTTTTATAAAGGTATGCAAGTCATTCCTACTTATCCTGATGGCAGACTTAAAACAACTTTTAACACAAGTTTTAATGAAATAGAAAAAAACATAAGTCTTATCATCTTCCCTGAAAATTCTTTTGATGGTTATCATGATGTTCTTAAAGAATATTTTGCAGGATTCTATGTTTTTGCAAAACAATATTATAAAAAGAAAAATAAGAGTTTAAAAATATATAATATGTATTACTCTGCAAAACAAAATAAAATCATTATTGATAAAGCTGTTGATTTTATTGATTTGCAAAATAGTGGGAAAAGTGACAAACAAATTGCAGAAGACTTTAAAAACAGAATTAATGAATTAGCAAAAGAATATTTCTCTGAAAATAAATAAAACCATTTTTTAAGAAATTAAGACTTATTAAAAAATGTTTTTTTCAAAATCCATACTCCCCTGAAATAGGGTCTTTAAACAAAAATATTTTAGGTGGATGTAAAGTAAAGGTAAAATAAAACAATATGATAATGGCAATTCCAACATAGGAAATCACATTTATAATCTCATTTGATAGATTTGAATTTAAGATTAAAAAAGAAGCTATCCATGATATAGCAACCGAAACATAAAAGGTCAATATATCTATAAGCAAAATTGATTTCTTTAAAACGCAAATGTAACTATAAAAAATTATTGGAATTACAACCATAGGAATTAATAATGTTATAAATAAAGCAAACGCATAACTATTGCTTGTAATGAAAAAAGCACCAATTCCGAAAAAAATTAAAATAGGAAAAATTGAAAGTTTTAAATGTTCCCACGTGCTTTCATTAACAGGGAAAAATATTCCGATAATTTTCTTTTTACCACTCCAAAAATAAAAAAAATGTGACACCGTTCCTAATACGCATACAAACAAAAATCCAACAATGCAAAATATTTTTATTATTTCTCTTTCTGACATACTAATATATATTCAAATTTTATTCTTTTATACTTTATATTTTTAAAATTACTTATTACTTTTTAAGTTCAATTAAGGAGGTCTTATGTCTTTTTCAACTTTTATATTTAAAGCAATAGATGTAATATATGATTATCCACAAAATAAAAGAAAACCCTGCAAAGATAAAAACAAAACAGTTTGTGTTAAAAAAGATATTATTTATGATAACAATAAGCCTGATGTTTGCAAATTTGATTTTTATTATTCCTCTGATAAAACCAACAAAGAACAACCTGCAATATTTGAAATTCATGGTGGCGGATTTGTTGCTGGAGATAAAAAAAGAAGAAGAGGTTTGTGCAACTGGTTTATTCGCAATACAAATGCTGTCGTTATAAACGTTAATTATAGTCTTGCCCCTTCATACAAATTTCCAAGTGCTATATATGATTTGATAAATGCCTTAAACTTTATTGTTGATAAAGCTAAGGAATTTAACATTGATAAAAATAAAATTATAGTTACGGGAGACTCTGCTGGTGCTTATTACGCAAGCATATTATGTGCTATTAATAACAGCGAACAATATAGGTCTTTATTGAAGTGTTCCCCTATAAACACAAAAATTCTAGGATGTGTATTAAACTGTGGTCTTTATGATTTACAAAAAGTTTTATCTAATAAACTTATTTTTAATATATCATCACACTTAATTAAAGACCTTTTAGCAACTACGATACAGCAATTGCCATCGCATGAATTTTATCAATGTTTATCTCCTATTCCTTTTATGAATAGCGATTTCCCATCAACTTTTATAACATATTCTAAAAAAGATATATTTTGCAAAGGTCAAGGTGAATTGTTAATAGATAAATTGCAAAAATTAAATATTAATTATAAAACATATTCCACAACTAATTTTAAAGATAATCATGCTTTTCCACTTACTTGGAATTCTAAAAATGCCAAAGAAAATAACAAATTAATGCTTGAATTTATAAACGATTTGTTTAAAGAAAAATAAGCAATAAAATTTTAGTGAGGTTGATATGAAATTAACAAAATTAACTTTATCTTCTTTAGATAAAAACAAGTATCCTGATTTGGAAATTGAATGCAAAGTGATAAACGATATAGGAGCATATGCCCGTCAACTTATAGACAATGGTGCAACAGTTCATTATGCACAAAAAACATCTTCAGTCAAGGCAAGAGTTGGAAACCTTGGTGAAGAAGTTGATACTCGCCCAAGAGTAAGAAGACAAGACAAAGTATATGTTATAGGCGAAACAAAGGGAAAGGTCAAAGTTGAAGGAAGCGTGATTGTAACTAATCCTGATGGAGAAGAATATATTATAAAACCAGATAAATTTGCAAATAAATATTCTGCAACAGATGAAAAAGGAGTTTTTAAACCTATTGCATCACTTATTAAATATATAGTAGTAGACGATGATATCACATTTACTGCCCCATGGGGAGAAAAAATGTATTGCACAAAGGGTGGTGTTTTGAATGTTTCCAATCTTGATGATATTTACGCAATTCAAAATGAGCCATTTAGTAAAACTTATAGCGAAGTTGAAAAAGATCAAGAATTATAACTTTTAAATTTATATTAAAAAACTTACTTAAATAAAACTAATTAACACATAAAAATAAAAAAAAGATAGTGCTTTTTAGCACTATTTTTTTACTTCATATTTTAACAAAAAAAATAAATCTAAAAGTGAAATAATTAATTATTACTCTATTATTTTTAATACAAAAAAAGAACCTTACTTTCATGTTTTGAGTTCCTTTTTTTGCTAATTTTTAAATATTTTAACCCTTTTTCTTTTATAATTTTATGTGGCAAAAGGTTTTATTATATGCTCAAGTGAAGAAGATCCTTAATGTTGTTTTATTCAAAAAAAGCTTTGTAGCCTTTATATGCACTAAATAAATCTGCTTTTGATATAAGTTCATATGGTGCATGCATTGAAATTACTGGCACTCCTATATCAACTGTTTCTATATTTAATTGTGTAATAAATTTGGCAACAGTTCCTCCGCTTCCTATATCAACTTTTCCAAGTTCTGACGTCTGCCATATAACATTATTCTTTGAAAAAATATTTCTTATTTTTTGAACAAGTTCTGCAGATGCATCACTGGAATCACTTTTGCCTGCCCCTCCAGTATATTTGTTCATACAAACTCCGCAAGATAAAATTGCCGCATTATTCTTTTCAAAAACATCAGCAAAATTTGAATCGTAAGCCGCTGTTACATCTGCAGAAATACAAAGTGATTTTTGTCTTACTTTTCTTACATTTTTATTCAATGATAAACATATTTCATCAATAACATCTTCATAAATTTTACTTTTTATTCCAGTTACACCTTCACTTCCAATTTCCTCTTTATCAACTAAAATACATATTGCTGTATTTTTATTTTGACAATCAAATATAGCATTAAAAGCAGCATAGGCACACACTTTGTCGTCATGACCATACGCACCTATTAATGATCTGTCAAACCCCACATCTCTTGCTTGAAATGCTGGGACGACACTTAATTCAGCACTGATAAAATCTTCTTCGGTTATTTTATAATCTTTGTTTAAAATTTTTAAAATATTTTCCTTTATCTTATCTTTAGAACTTCCTTCTTTTAGTGCTTTTCCACCAACTACAATGTTAAGTTGTTCCCCCGTAATAAAACTCTCTGCCTTTTGTTCCATTTGAGCCTTACCTAAGTGAGGCAATAAATCATTTATATAAAAAACAGGATCTGAGGATTTTTCTCCTATACAAATTTCAACTTTATCATTATTTTTAGTATAAATCACACCATGCAAAGATAATGGAATCGCTGTCCATTGATATTTTTTTATTCCTCCATAATAGTGAGTTTTTAAAAAACAAAGTCCATCACTTTCATATAAAGGCACTTGTTTTAAATCAATTCTCGGAGAATCTAAATGACTTACAATAATCCTTAATCCATCTTTTTCTATATCGTTATTTCCAATTTTAAAAAGAACAACTCCTTTACCCCTGTTGCAAATAAACCGTTTATCACCTATATTTAATTTATCTCCAAATTCATATCTTTCAAATCCATTTTTAAATGCAATATCAGAAACAAAATCATTAACTTCTCTTTCTGTTTTACATTTTGTTATAAAATTTTTGTATTTCTCAGCATAGTCATATATCTCTTTAACTTCCTTTTCGCTTGCAATTTCAAAATAATTCTTTTTAACATATTGATAAGATGTTGCCTCTTTTTCTTTTATTCCAATATTCTCCATATATATCCCCCAAATAAATTATTAACAAAACACAAACATTAAAACATAAAAAAAAATAAAATATAAAATAAAAAAGTGCAAGCCGCACCTTTTTTAAATAATTAAACTTAAAATTTTAACTCTTCTGGTAATATTATTTCACAATATTCTTGTTTTGTTCCACAAAGAGGACATTCTTCCCATGCCTCTTTATCAAAACTTACATATCCACATGCAGGACAAATCCAAGCAACCTTTTTTGCCTTTTTATATAAAGTTTTGTCTTTCATTTGTTTATATAATTCTTCAAAAACCTTTGAATGTCTAATTTCAACATCTCTTATCATACTAAAAAGATTTGCTATTTCTTCAAAGCCTTCTTTTAAAGCAACTTTTTCAAATTCTTCATAAACCTTTGCTTCGTCAATTTCATCTTCACTTAAAAGTTTTAAATTATCAAGCAAATCCCATTTCTCTTTAAAAGGATAACCTGCACAGATATCAATGTTTTCAACCTGTTTTAGTTCGCTATCTTGTATTTTCATATATAAAACTCTTGCATGATTAAATTCTTGATATGCAATTTTATCAATAAGTGTTGCTATGGCTTCATAGCCATTAAATCTAAACCCATACTCACAAAATTCATATCTTGTTCTTGCTGCACACTCTGCTGTATAAGCACGTGCCAAATTAATATATGTTTGACTATCTTTTAATTCCATAAGTTCCTCCATACTTAATTTTGTCTTTTTAAAAAATTTTTATACATCTTTAACTTAACTATTAATTTATTTTTAAAAGAACTTTGATTATAAACACATTAAATAACAAAAATCATGTTGACAACAATTTTATTCATGTTAAAATATAATAAAGAAGCATCACAGGAGGTAAATATGAAAAATACTTTTAACTTTTGTGTAAATATTGAAGAAAGAAAAAATCAATATACTTCGTTTATGAAAGAGCATGAAGCCTTGTTAAAATTGCATAATATATTAAAAAACAACATGAAAAGTTTGGGTGATATGCGAAACTTAAACATATGTGAAAAAAATCTATATGAATTAAGATATAAATATATAAGTGCTTTTGTTCATTGCCCAAAAAAACTTACAATAGAAGATATAAATTGTTTTACAAATTCTTTAACAAACAATTTAAGTTTATATGAAAATAAAGACTTGTCAATTTTACTAAAACTTAGAGAGCAAATCGTAAAAACAAATTCAGACTATTTAAAGGTTTGGTGTCCAAAATATGAAAAATTAAAGTCTGACAATCTATATATTTCAGAAAACTACAAAAGCCATATGGACAATTATCAGATTATTTTAAGTTTCTTTGACAATAAGACTATTGTTTCAAATAACAAAAATTTTAATATAACTCCTTTTGATCAAATTGTTATAGGGAAATTGTTGTCTAAACAAAGAATTATAAATTCACTTAAAAATCTCAACTATTTAATCTATCTGACTGGGACAGATGAACAATATCCTTTAATCAAAGATATAATGGATTCAATTAAAGCTGATATAAATGCCAACCAATTGGTTTTTAAAGATTGTCTTACTTATATTTACTCTGTTTGTGAACAATTAACAGATAAAAACATAAAATTAAATTATTTTAAATCACCACTCTACACACCAAGTAATCTAAATGAAAAAAAAGATTCCATTTTAGAACTTTTAAATAATAAACTTCCCGGTGGATTAAATTTATCTGAAAATGGAATGATATATATAGAACCAAAACAATTTGATATAAACGATGTAGAAACATTTTATAAATTTATAAAAGATAAAATAGTCCTTAGTGAAATGAAATTAAATGATAAACCTGTTGAGATTGAATAATTTAAAATAATAAATCTAAGATAAAAAATAAAAAGCTTACTATTCTTAGTAAGCTTTTTTAATAAACTTATTTTAATGAATGACTTTCTGCTTCAACCAAAAATGGAGATTCAAGCTCTTCATCTTTATTATTATTTTCTTCGTCTTTATATTTAAGGTTAGTATATATTAATGCTTTAGATTCAAAGAAATTTTTTATATCGTTCCAATTAAATGTTCTTTTAGATTTTAACAAAGGTTTTAACTTTTTATCAGAATTATCTTTAATAAAACCATTAAATAAAAAAGAGTATATACCTATATCAGACATTTTCTCACAAGTAAATTTTAAATCGTCAATAAAATAATTGATGCCCTCATTTTTTGCGTAAACAGGTTTGTTTTTACAACCTAACACCAACTTATCATATTTGACATTATGATTTTTAAGCCATTCATAAGTTAAATATACTACCGCTTTCATATTAGGACGACTTGAAACAAAATATATAGAATATCCTTTGTCATGCAAACTATTAATTGTTTCAATAGCTTTTGGAAAAGCATAATATTTTGAAGGATTTAAATACTTGAAAATTTTATTCATGAAAGAACATTTATAAATCCCTTGTGAAGGAACTTCATAATAACTATGATTTTTTTCTTTATGATAATTTATATTTGATAAAATTTTATATATAAATGAATTGCAATTAAAAAGCGTTTTATCTAAATCTATTCCAATTTTAATCTTATTATTTTCGTTCATATCATTCCTTTTAAGTAAGTTTTTATTCATTTTTCACATCATATATAATAACACATTTATGAGCCGATTTCCATAAGGATTTTAAAAATAAGCTAAATTTCATCAATTTTACGCCTAAAATTCGCTTTTTTTTGCATATTTTTCTAAATTATTTGACATATTCCTAATTTTGTAGTAAAAAATATAGCAAAGGAGCATTTATGTTCAAAAAAGAAAGTTTTAGCAAATGGCTTGAAACAGGTTTACAAACAATGAAAAATGAACCAGCCTATTGCTTAAACATCTATGACGAAGATAATGAATGGACTTGCGAACTTGTAGGCACAAACAAATTTT